>NZ_JBDYKL010000041.1:0-43878 GCF_040012415.1 Sanguibacter sp. 25GB23B1 | reverse complement strand
CACGACGAGCAGGTTCCGGACGGTGATCGTCTCGGCATCGACGTCGGCCCGGACGGTGCCCTGACGCCACAGGAAGACGATCCCTGCGAGGACGACGACGACCATCCCGGTCGCGCTGGACGGCGCGTACCCCTGCCCGCCGGTGCCAGGTGCCACGACGAGGATCGTGACGAGGCCCGCACCGGCCAGGACGATCGAGACCGTCGACACGTAGCGCACGAAACGCGGGCGGAACGGCCGGTACAGCTCGTCCCCGGGTGTCGCCATGTCTGCGACCTCCGATGTCCTCTGGGCTAGATCCGGCAGGCGTGGATCGAGGTGACCAGGATCGCACGTGCCCCGACGTCGTACAGGGCGTCCATGACCTTGTTCGTCTCGTCGCGTCGCACCATCGCCCGGACGGCTGCCCAGTCGCGGTCGTGCAGCGGCGACACGGTCGGGGACTCGAGGCCCGGAGTGATCGCGACCGCCGCGTCGACGAGCTCCACGGGGACGTCGTAGTCCATGAGCACGTACTCGCGCGCCGTGAGGACTCCCTGGATGCGACGGGCGAGCGTGTCCAGCCCTGGCTTGGTCTCCGCGCCCTTGCCACGGATGAGCACGGCCTCAGACCGGAGGATCGGGTCGCCGAAGATCTCGAGGCCGGCGGCGCGCAGCGTGGTCCCGGTCTCGACGACGTCCGCGATGACCTCGGCGACACCGAGCTTCACCGAGCTCTCCACCGCGCCGTCGAGGTGCACGATCGCAGCAGGCGTGATGTCGTGCGCCGCGAGATACGCCGCCACGAGGACGGAGTACGACGTCGCGACGCGGCGTCCCTCGATCTGGGAGATGTCGGTGATCGACCCGGTCGGCGCCGCGAACCGGAAGGTCGAGCGCGCGAAGCCGAGCGACAGGTGCTCCTCCGCGGACGCGCCGGAGTCGAGCATGAGGTCGCGTCCGGTGATCCCGGCGTCGACCGTCCCGGCCCCGACGTACACCGCGACGTCGCGCGGGCGCAGGAAGAAGAACTCGACGTCGTTGTCCGGGTCGGAGAGCACGAGCTCACGGGTGTCGCGCCGTTGCCGGTAGCCCGCCTCCCGGAGCATCTCGGACGCGGGTTCGGACAGTGACCCCTTGTTGGGGACGGCGATGCGGAGCACGGTGTTCTCTCGATCAGTGAGGGGTGTGGGGCTGTGGGCGTCCGGGACGCTCAGAGGTGCTTGTAGATGTCGTCGAGCGTGAGGCCCTTGGCGACCATGAGGACCTGCAGGTGGTAGAGGAGCTGGGAGATCTCCTCCGACGTCTCGTCGTCGCTCTGGAACTCCGCCGCCATCCAGACCTCGGCGGCCTCTTCGACGATCTTCTTGCCGATGGCATGCACCCCGGCGTCGAGCTGGGCCACGGTGCCGGAGCCGGCCGGTCGGTCGATGGACTTGGTGGTGAGCTCTGCGAACAGCTCCTCGAACGTCTTCACGAGGCAAGCCTAGACGCCAGCGGCCTGTCCATCCGACGGTCGTCCGACCGGTGATCGACGCGGATCGGCGTCACAGCGCGCGGAGGGCGAGGACGGTCGCGATCGCCGCCTCGACGGCCTCGGCGCCCTTGTCTTCCCGGGAGCCGGGCAGGCCTGCCCGGTCGAGCGCCTGCTGCTCGTCGTCGACCGTGAGGACACCGAAGCCGACGGGGACGCCGGTGCGGACGGCGACCTCGGTGAGGCCCATCGTCGCGGCCTGGCAGACGTAGTCGAAGTGGGGCGTGCCGCCGCGGACGATCACGCCGAGTGCGATGACGGCGTCGGCCCCGGCCTCCGCCGCTCGCTGCGCGGCGACGGGCAGCTCGAAGGAGCCGGGGACACGGATCTCCTTGACGTGCGCGACGTTCGCCGCGGCAAGCGCGCGCCGTGCGCCACCGACGAGGCCGTCCATGATCTCGGTGTGCCACTGTGCGGCGATCAGCGTCACGCGCAGACCGGTTCCGTCGACGGTGATCGTGGGTGCTCCTGCTCCGCTCATCGCGGGTCCTCCTCGGTGGGGTCGGTCTGCTCGACTGTCTGGACCGCCGGCGGTGCCGGCACGTCCACGCTGATGCTCTCCAGGAGGTGTCCCATGGAGACCTTCTTCGTCACGAGGTACTGGTGGTTCTCCGCGGTGTGCCCGACCTCGATGCGGACGGTCCGGGTCACGTCGATGCCGCTGGCGGTGAGACCGGTCGCCTTGGTGGGGTTGTTGGTGAGCAGGCGGATCCGGCGGAGGTCGAGGTCGGCGAGGATCGCTGCGGCGGCGCCGTACTCGCGCCGGTCCACCGGCCAGCCGAGCTCGATGTTCGCCTCGACGGTGTCGCGGCCCTGGTCCTGGAGCGCGTAGGCGCCGATCTTCGCCAGGAGCCCGATCCCTCGCCCTTCGTGCCCGCGGAGGTACACGACCGCGCCGCCCTCGGCGGCGACGGTCGCGAGAGAGGCCTGGAGCTGCGGGCCGCAGTCGCAGCGCAACGAGCCGAACGCGTCACCGGTGAGGCACTCGGAGTGCACGCGCACAACGGGTACCTCGGCCGGCGTGGTCACGGACCGCGGGACGAGGGCGACGTGCTCGGCGCCCGTCTTGACGTCACGGTACCCGTGCACGCGGAACATGCCGTGCGCGGTGGGCAGGTCGGCCACCGCGGTGGCCTGGACCCGAGCTGACTCGGGCGCGGCGTCCTCGCTGGCCACGACCGGGTCGTGGAGCCTGCGCCACGCGATGAGGTCGCCGATGGTGATGAGGAGCAGGCCCTCTCGTGCCGCGAGGGCCGACGAGTCGTCCATGCGCATCATGGTGCCGTCGTCGTTGACGAGCTCGGCGATCCCTGCGACGTCCCCGAGACCGGCGAGCCGGACGAGGTCGACGGCCGCCTCAGTGTGCCCGGCACGGTGCAGGACACCGCCTGCGACCGCCCGCAGCGGCAGGACGTGGCCCGGCCGGATGAGGTCGACCGCGCCCGACGCGGGGTCGGCGAGGACGGCGAGCGTCCGCGCCCTGTCGGATGCAGAGATGCCCGTCGTGACGCCGGTCGCCGCGTCGACGGTGACGGTGTACGCAGTCCGTCGTGGGTCCTGGCTGTGCGGGACCATGAGCGGCAGCTCGAGAGCGTCGGCCCTCGCCGCGGGCATGGGAGCGCAGAGGTAGCCGGACGAGTGGCGGATGGTCCACGCGACCCAGGCGGTCGACACGTTCGAGGCCGCGAAGATCACGTCGGCCTCGTTCTCGCGGTCGGGCGAGTCCGCGACGAGGACGGGACGACCGGCGCGGAGCGCGTCGAGCGCCTGCTCGATCGTCGCGGTCGTCGTCCTGACGGGTCGGTCGCCGGCCGCGGTGCCGTCGCCCGGGGTGGGGCGTGCGGTGGTGGTGTCGTTCGCTCCAGCGCTCATGCGCGTGCTCCTAGCAGTCGTTCCACGTACTTCGCGATGACGTCGACCTCGAGGTTGACCTCGTCGCCCGGGCTCAGGTCGCCGAGGATCGTCGCCTCGAGGGTCGTCGGGATGAGCGAGACGCCGAAGCCGTCGTCCCGGACGGTCGTCACCGTGAGCGAGACACCGCTCACGGTGATGGAGCCCTTCTCGACGATGTACCGCGTGATCTCGCGCGGGGCGTCGATCTCGAGGTCGTCCCAGCGGGGACCGGGCGTGCGCGACCGGAGCGTCCCGACCGCGTCGACGTGCCCCTGGACGATGTGTCCGCCCAGGCGGGTGTCGGCACGCACAGCGCGCTCGAGGTTCACGCGGGACCCGGGGACAAGGGCCCCGAGAGCCGTGCGACGCAGCGACTCTGGCATGACGTCCGCCACGAAGGTCCCGCCGGGTGGCAGGGCGGACACCGTGAGACACACACCGTTGACGGAGATCGAGTCACCGAGCGCCACGTCCGAGGTCGCGAGCGGTCCGGCGATCGTGACCACGGCGTCCTCCGAGTCACCTCCGGGAAAGGCGATGTCGGTGACCGTACCGATCTCTTCGACGATTCCTGTGAACATCACAACTCCTTCGCGCGGTCGGCGACCGCTGCAGGGGGACGCGTCCGGGAGACGACGAAGACGTCCTCCCCCAGCTGCTGGGTGCGGACCGTGCGGAAGCGCAGGGCGTCGTCGATCGAGCGTCCGCCGAGGTCGGTGACCGCGCGGCGGCCGTTGCCGACGAGCACCGGGGCGACGTACGAGTGCAGCTCGTCGACAGCCCCTGCGCGCAGGAAGGCCGTAGCCAGCACGGGGCCGCCTTCGACGAGCAGGTGCCGGACGCCGCGCGCACCGAGCTCGTCGAGGACCGCGTGGACGTCGTGGCTGCGGACGTGGACGACCTCTCCCCCGGGCCCGAGGATGCGCGCGCCCGGGGGCACGTCCCGCTCACCCACGACGACGCGGAGCGGCTGGTGCGCGGCCGGTGCACCGTCGCGGGTGCGGGCCGTGAGCGCCGGGTCGTCGGCGACGAGCGTGCCGGTGCCCACCGCGACCGCGTCGACCTCGGCGCGCACCCCGTGCGCGTGCTCCCGTGCCGCGCTGCCGGTGATCCACCGGCTCGAGCCGTCCGCCGCGGCGACGCAGCCGTCGAGGCTGGTCGCCGTCTTGAGGGTGACGTACGGCGTCCCGCGCCGGGCCGACGTCAACCACACCCGGAGGAGCTCCTCGCCCTCCTCCTGGAGGAGACCACCCCGGACGACGACACCGCGGGCGCGCAGGTGCTCGGCACCACCGGCAGCGGCGGGGGTGGGGTCGTCGACGGCGTGGAGGACCTCGACGACCCCGGCCGCGAGGAGGGCGACGGAGCACGGGCCGGTCCGGCCGACGTGGTTGCACGGCTCCAGCGAGACGACGGCAGTCGCCCCGCGCACGTCGACGCCCCGCGCAGCGGCGCGAGCGAGTGCGTCCGCCTCGGCGTGCGCGGTCCCGGCACCTCGGTGCCAGCCCTCGGCGAGGACGACGCGCTCGTCGGTCCCCCCCGGAGCGAGGAGCACACAGCCCACCTGCGGGTTGGGTCCGTGGACGGGTCCGCGGGACGCGAGGTCGAGAGCACGACGCATCGCCGCCTCGACCGTCAGCCTGTCCGTGCTCATCCCGCTCCGTCCCGTCGCGCCCAGCGCTCCGGGGTATGCGGCGGCGGGCACCACGAGGGCACCGCACACCTCGCTGCGCGCGGGTGACCGCACGCAGCGTCACGAGTCTCTTCCCATCCGGACTTTGACCGTCGGTCCTGGAATCTCACCAGGTCAACCGCATCGATTGCGGGTCGCGGACTATACCGCCGGCTCGGAATTGCACCGACCCCAGAGCACGTGAAATGTTCTGCAACCAACTATGCCACGCCGCGCGGTCCCAGCCGGACGTGTTCCCGACGGGCGAACACCGCGCGAGCCCCCGTCACGACGACCGACCCGCGCAGCGACGACGCGGGTCGGTCGTTCAGCGAGACCGCACCGGGTGCACGTGGGTCGACGCCAGGTCGCGCAGCGCGGCGATCTCGGCCGGGATGTCCTCCGCACCGAAGACTGCGGACCCTGCGACGAACACGTTGGCGCCGGCGTCCGCGGCCCTCTCGATCGTCTCGCGCGAGACGCCGCCGTCGACCTGGACCCAGACGTCGAGGTCCGCGTCGCTGATCGCTCGACGTGCGCGACGGATCTTGGCGAGCGTTCCCTCGATGAAGGACTGGCCCCCGAACCCCGGCTCGACCGTCATGACGAGAAGCATGTCGATCTCGCCGAGGAGATCGACGAACCCGTCGAGACCCGTCGCCGGCTTGAGCGCGAGCCCGGCGCGGGCACCGTGGGACCGCAGCTCGCGAGCAAGACGGACCGGTGCTGCAGCGGCCTCGGCATGGAACGTGACCGACTGTGCCCCCGCCTCGGCGAAGCCCGGGGCCCACCGGTCCGGGTCGGCGATCATGAGGTGCACGTCCACCGGGATCGGTGACACCTGGACGATCCGCTCGACGACGGGGAGCCCGAGGGTGAGGTTGGGCACGAAGTGGTTGTCCATGACGTCGACGTGCGCCCAGTCGGCTCCGGCGATCCGATGGAGGTCGCGCTCGAGGTTCGTGAAGTCGGCGGACAAGATGCTCGGTGAGATGAGGGCGCCCATGGCCACAGCCTAGTTCTGCACGGTCGACTCGCCCTGCACGGCTCGACGCAGGAGCGTGAGGTGCATCGCATCGGTCCCGTGCAGGTGCGGCCAGAGCTGGACGTCGGGTCGGTCGGCCAGCGGCATGTCCGTGCCGGCGATCTCCGTGACGACCGCGCGCGCGTCCACGATCTCGACGCTCCCGGTCGGCAGGGCCCGCAAGACGTCCGTGACGACGGCGCGCGTCTCGGCGAGGTGAGGTGAGCACGTCACGTAGCCGACGATCCCACCTGGACGCACCGCCTCGAGCGCGGAGACCAAGAGCTCGCGCTGCAACGTGGCCAGCACCGGGACGTCGGCCGGTGTGCGCCGCCACCGTGACTCGGGACGACGACGCAGCGCACCGAGACCCGTGCAGGGCGCATCGACGAGCACGCGGTCGTACGACGCGGGCTCTTGCGTGCCGATGTCGCGACCGTCCCACACCTGGACGTGCTCGACGCTCCGGGCGGGGACGGCCGCGAGCGAACGCTCGACGAGATCGGCGCGGTGGGGCTGGATCTCGTTGGCGACGATGCGCGCACCACGGCTGCTCGCGAGGGCGGCGAGCAGCGCGGCCTTCCCGCCGGGACCTGCGCACATGTCCAGCCACCGCTCGTCCGCGCCCTCCATCGGCGCCGCGGCGAACGCGAGGGTGACGAGCTGGCTCCCTTCGTCCTGGACGCCGGCGAGACCGTCCCGGACTGCGGGGACGCCTCCCGGGTCGCTCCCCTGCAGGACGACCGCTGTCGGCGCGTACTGCCCGGCCCGCGACTCGGACTGGGCCACGAGGTCCTCCTGGGAGATGAGTCCCGGGCGAGCGACGAGAGTGACTCGCGGAGCGGCGTTGTCCGCCTCGAGCAGAGAACCGAGCTCGTCGACCGGGCGCCCCGCTCCGGCGAGAGCGTCCCGCAGGGCGCGCGTGATCCACTGCGGGTGGCTGTCGACGACGGACATCCGTGCGACCTCGTCGGTCTCCTGCGCCTCGATGAGCTCCAACCACTCTTCCAGCTCCGTCCGCGCCACCTTGCGCAGCACAGCATTGACGAGCTGGGCGCTGCCGGCCCCGACGCGAGCACGTGCGAGACCGACGGTCTCGCTCACCGCAGCATGAACAGGGACACGCATGCCGAGCACCTGGTGCGCCCCGAGGCGCAGGACGTCGAGCACAGGGCCGTCGATACGGTCCAGCGGCCTGTCCACGCAGAGTGCGAGAACGGCGTCGTACCGCCCACGCATGCGCAGCGTGCCGTAGGTGAGCTCCGTGGCGAACGCGGCATCCCTGCCTGCCAGTCCCCGCGACCGCAGCATCGGCGGGAGGACGAGGTTGGCGTAGGCGTCCGAGTCGGCAACCTCCCGCAGGACGTCGAACGCGACGGTGCGTGCCGGATCGGTGCCGCTGCGCCGTTCGCTCGGGTTCAGCGCACCCCGGCGCCCGTCCCCGCGCACCCGTGCAGCTCCGCGCTCACGACCCTGCGCGTCCCGCCGGTCCGGGCCGCGTGCACCCGTCCGGTCGGTGCGACGGGCGTCGCTCGGGTCACGCTGCTCGGGGCTCATGAGGTACCTTCCGCGCCGAGGCGCACTGTCTCGTCCAGCCGGGCGCCGCGCGCCCAGTCGCTGGCCGGCATGGGCTTCTTGCCCGCCGGTGTGACGTCGCCCAGGGCGACCGGTCGCGATCCTGTTCCCACAAGCACACGCTTCTTCGCCACGAGCAGCTGCCCGGGCTCCAGGACGACGTCCGCCTGGTCGTCGTCCGCCAGCAGCGCCACAGGGCCGATCCCCAGCCGCGACCCGTCTGGCAGCTCGCTCCACGCGCCCGGCGCGGGCGTGCATCCGCGCACCCGCCGGTCGACGACGTGCGCCGGGTGCGACCACACGACACGCGCATCCTCGACAGTGAGCTTGGGCGCGACGCTCACGCCCTGAGCATCCTGCGGGACGGGGATCGCGTGACCGTCCTCGATCGCGTCGAGCGACGCCACGAGCAGCCCCGCACCGGAGTGCGAGAGCCGCTCCAGGAGCATCCCCGCCGTGTCGCGCCGACGGACCGTCTCGGTCGCCACACCGAAGACCGGACCCGTGTCGAGCCCCTCCTCGATCCGGAACGTGCTCGCGCCCGTGACCTCGTCCCCCGCCATGATCGCGCGCTGCACGGGAGCCGCGCCGCGCCACGCGGGCAGGAGCGAGAAGTGGAGGTTCACCCAGCCGTGGGCCGGGATCGCGAGCACGCCCGCCGGAAGGATCTCGCCGTACGCGACGACCGGGGCACAGTCGATCTCCAGCTCCGCGAGCCGCTCCACGAAACCCTCGCTGCGCGGCCGCTCGGTGAGCACCGGGATACCGGCCTCTTCGGCCCGCTCACGGACGGGCGACGGCGCCAGCCTGCGTCCACGCCCGGAACGGGCGTCCGCGCGAGTGAGCACGGCGACCACCTCGTGGCGCGAGGCGAGCAGTGCCTCCAGGGCAGGAACAGCTACGGCCGGTGTCCCGGCGAAGAGCAGACGCATGGCCCCAGTCTAGAAGCCTGCCGATCAGCCTTCGTCCTCACCCCTGAGGAAGGACGCCCAGGTCGACGAGCCGGCAACGCAACGACTGCGCATCCGTGAAGTGGACGGTACGGAACCCCAGAGCATCAGCCGCCCGGACGTTCGCCGCCGAATCGTCGACGAACACGGTCCGCACAGGGTCCAGACCGAAGCGCCGCGCCGCGAGCTCGAAGATCTCCGGGTCCGGCTTCGCGAGCCCCACCTCCCCCGAGACGACCACACCCCTCAGTCGCCCGATCGCCGGTGCCGCGGGCGCAGCGAGATGGAACGACTCGGCCGACCAGTTGGTCAGGCCGTAGACCGGCACCTCGAGGCCCAGAAGCTCGTCGACGATCTCGCTCGTCCCGGGGACGGGACCCGTGAGCGTGGACGAGAACCTCTCGACATACCGGCCGAGCGAGGCAGCATGATGCGGGTGGGAGACGGCCACGAGCGCTCGCAGCTCGTCCCACGGCGTGCCCGCGTCGGCTTGTCGGTTGCGCTCGAGGAAGTCGATCTCGGCGAAGAAGACGTCGACCTCCGCTCGGGTGAGCGCGCCCTCGAACGCGGCGTACGGGTCCCATCCGACGAGGACGTTCCCGAGGTCGAGAAGCACCGCGTCGACCGGTCCGGTCATCTCGTCTGCCACACCGTCTCCTGCTGTCACACCATCTCCTTGGGGTCGAGCATGACCGAGATGAGCCCGGTCTCGCGCTTGGCGCTGGCGGTCGCCAACGCTGAGGACAAGGCGCGGGCGAGATCCCGTCCACGTCCGGACGGGACGCGGACGATCGCACGGACGGGAGCCTCGAGCGTGCCCGCCGTCCGCGCTGCGCTCCCTCGCCCGGTGGGCCGCTGCGGCGCCCCGCCCGCCGGACGGCGTGCCGGTTGAGGTGGTACCTGCTCCGTCTGCGCCACCTCGACCGGCCCGAGGACCGACCCGCCCTCGGGGAGGGCGACACGAGACACGAACATCGCCACCGCGTGCCGGTCACCGGTCACGGAGGCGATCCGCATCGCCGGTGGCAGGGAGAGCTCGACCCGTTCGTCGAGCTCACGCTGCGCGAGCCCGGCCGGGTCCCAGCGCACGAGCGCGTTCGTGGGCGTCGGTGCCGCGTCGCCGACGAGCAGGACCCGTCCCCCTGCGTCCGACGGTCGGACCAGCGCTGCCGCCGTCAACCATCGGTGGAGGGCCTCCTGATCGGTATAGAGACCGACGTGGCTCGTGGAGACAGCGGCATCGAGCAAGGCGGCCACCGTGTAGCCCGAGGGTGCGACCGGCTCCGCCCCGGGGGTGCACACGACGAGCGCGGGCGTGTCAGGCACCTGGGCGATCACGCCGGATGCCGATCGCGCCCCGCTCACCCTGACCGTCACCCCGGGGAACGCTTTGCCGAGCTCCTCGGCCGTGCGGTCGCTGCCGACGCGGACCGAGCGCAGTCCCGTGGCCGAGCACTCGGGACAGCGCCAGCCGCCCGCCAGCGCACCGCACCAGGAGCACTGGGGTACTGCGTGGGCACCAGAGAGAGCGAGCGGACCGACGCACACGGTGCATCGCGCGGCTGTGCGGCAGCGCACGCAGGCCACGACGGGCAGGTAGCCCGCCCGCGGGACCTGGACGAGGACGGGTCCGTCCTTGAGCCCTGCTGTGATGGCCTGCCAGGCTGCGTTCGGCAGGCGCGCAGCTCCCCCGGGTCCTTCCCGTGCAACCTCGACGGACGTGAGTGCCTGGACGCGCGGGGTCCGTGCGCGGACGGTCGCACGGTCCGCGACGAGCTCGCGCGCCCAGCCGCTGACGACGAGGGCCTGCGCGTGGATGGAGCGGCTCACCGAGCCGATGAGGAAGCCGCACCCGGTCTGCTCCGACCGCAGGGCGAGGACCTCGCGCACGTGCGGGTAGGGCGCGCGGCGTTCCTGGTGCATCGCGTCGATGTCGTCCCAGCACACGACGAGCCCCAGGTCCGCGACGGGGGCGAACGCCGCAGCGCGGGTGCCGACGACGATGCGGACGTCTCCGCGCAGCGCAGCGAGGAAGCTGCGGTACCGGGGGGTCGGGCCCATGTCGGCGGTCAGGCGGACGAACCGGTCCGGTCCGTCGTCCGTCGACGTCGCCGGCTGACCGGTCTGCTCCTCGAGGCCGAGTGCCACCAGAGCGCGCGCGAGACGATCGACGTCGTGGGCGTCGGGTAGGGCGACGACGACTCCGCGACCGCTGCGCGCCGTAGCACGGACCACCTCGGCCAGAGCGAGCGGCCAACCACCGACCGGACCGGTCCCGGGCAGCGCGGTCCACACGGCACGGGGCGACTCGCCCGCGGCGAGGCGGGACAGCAGCGCCTCCCCGCCCCGGATGTCGCTCCACGGCGACCGGCCGTCGTCGCTCTCCCCGGACGCGGGTGGCGGACCGGTCGTACCGCGCACCGGACCGTCCTCGGTCTCGACCCGGGCGAGCCGGGGCGGGATCGCGAGGCGAAGCACGTCGGTCATCGACCCCGCGTAGTAGTCGGCGACCAGCCTCGCGAGCCGGGCCACCTCGGGCGAGAGGACCGCCTCCGACGAGACGACACGACGCAGTGCCAGGAGCGCACCGTCATGGTCCGTGCTCGCCACGCGCTCGATGACGTACCCGTCGACGTCCTGGCCGGCGAACCGGACCTTGACCCGGACACCGGGGCGCACGTCCGCGGACATCGCCTCGGGCACCGTGTAGTCGAAGAGCCGGTCGAGGTGCGGCGGCGACACGTCGACACACACCCGCGCGATCGGCAGGACCTCCGCGAGCGGGACGCCCGTCTCCGACCGACGGGCTGCCGCCGGACGTCCACCGGTCGCCGGCGCCGCCATCCCGGGCAGCGTGAGCTGCTCAGGATGCGCCGAAGGGTCCATCAGACGGCGGAGAGCAGGTCCGCGACGCGGTCGGTGCGCTCCCACGTGAAGTCGGGCAGCTCCCGTCCGAAGTGCCCGTACGCGGCCGTCTGGGCATAGATGGGGCGCAGGAGGTCGAGGTCACGGACGATCGCGCCGGGGCGCAGGTCGAACACGGCTTTGATCGCCGCGGTGATACGCGCCAGAGGCGCGGTCTCTGTACCGAAGGTCTCGACGTAGAGGCCCACAGGGTGCGCCTTGCCGATCGCGTAGGCGACCTGCACCTCGCAGCGACGGGCCAGCCCGGCAGCGACGACGTTCTTCGCGACCCAGCGCGTCGCGTAGGCCGCGGACCGGTCGACCTTGGACGGGTCCTTGCCGGAGAACGCCCCGCCGCCGTGACGAGCCATGCCGCCGTAGGTGTCGACGATGATCTTGCGTCCGGTCAGGCCGGCGTCGCCCTTCGGACCGCCGACGACGAACGTGCCGGTCGGGTTGACGATGAGCCGGTGGTCGGCGCTCGGCAGATCGAGGGCGCCGAGGACGGGCGCGACGACGAGCTCGGCGACTGCTGCGGCGAGGTCGTCCTGGCGGACGTCCGGGTCGTGCTGGCTCGAGACGACGACGGTGTCGACCCCGACAGCACGGTCGCCGTCGTAGGCGATGGTCACCTGGGTCTTGCCGTCGGGACGCAGGCCCGGCACCGAACCGTCCTTGCGCACCTGTGCGAGCATCTCGGCGAGGCGGTGGGCCGCGAAGATCGGCAGCGGCAGCAGCGTCGCCGTCTCGTCGGTGGCGTACCCGAACATGAGGCCCTGGTCGCCTGCTCCCTGCATGTCGAGAGGGTCGAGGTCGCCCGAGTCGATCCGCTGCTCGAGCGCCTTGTCGACGCCCTGCGCGATGTCCGGGGACTGCTGGCCGATCGACACCGACACTCCGCACGAGTCGCCGTCGAAACCGATGGCTGACGATGTGTAGCCGATCGTCTTGACGACCTGGCGCACGATCGCCGGGATCTCGACGTACGCCTCGGTGGACACCTCTCCGGCCACGTGGACGAGCCCTGTCGTCACGAGCGTCTCGACCGCGACGCGGGACGCGGGATCCTGTTCCAGCAGCGCGTCGAGGATCGAGTCGGAGATCTGGTCGCAGACCTTGTCGGGGTGTCCCTCGGTCACGGACTCCGACGTGAAGAGGCGCAGGGAATCAGTCATGGGGCAAGGATACGGCGTCCCGTGCGGCGTCCTGTCCGGTGGTCGGCGGGCGGTCAGGGCGACGGATCGTCCGGTGGAACCGCGTCAGCGCGGTGCGAGGAAGGTGTGGACGCAGTCGAGCACGACGTCTGCGACCTGCGCCTTCGAGCCTGCCGCAGCCGCCAGGGTGGACCCGTCCGCGCCGAGCACGGTCACGTCGTTGTCAGGCGTTCCGAAGCCACGGCCGTCGCCGACCTGGTTGACCACGAGGAGGTCGGCCCCCTTGCGGCGGGCCTTGGCACGGCCGTGCTCGAGCACGTCACCGTCACCGTCGCCGGTCTCGGCAGCGAAGCCGACGACGACCTGGCCGGGCATGAGCCGTTCGGCCGCGAGCTCGGCGAGGATGTCAGGGTTCGCGACGAGCTCGATGGGCGCCACGACTCCGTCGGGGCTCTTCTTGATCTTGTGCCCGACGGTCGACGACGGCCGGAAGTCGGCGACCGCCGCCGCCATGATGACCACGTCGGCGTCACCCGCAGCGCTGCGCACCGCGGAGCGCAGCTGCTCGGTCGTCTCGACGTGGACGACCTCGACCCCGTGGGGGTCGGCGAGCGACGTGTTCGCTGCGACCAGGACGACCGTCGCGCCGCGCGCGCAGGCCGCCTCCGCGAGGGCGTATCCCTGCAGTCCGGTGCTGCGGTTGCCGAGGAAGCGCACCGGGTCGATCGGCTCGCGCGTCCCGCCGGCCGAGACGACGACCGTGCGACCGAGGAGGTCGAGCGCACGGTCGTCGCTCTCGCGCACTCTCGCGTCCTTCGCCTCCGGGGCGACGAGGGCCATCGCTGCAGCGGCGATCTCGTCCGGCTCGGGAAGCCGTCCGGGACCGGTGTCCTTGCCGGTCAGGCGCCCCGACGCGGGATCGAGGACGTGAACCCCGCGCTCTCGCAGGAGACGGACGTTCGCCTCCGTGGCGGGGTGGGTCCACATCTCGGTGTGCATCGCCGGGGCGACGAGCACCGGGCACCGGGCTGTGAGGAGCGTGGCTGTGAGGAGGTCGTCCGACCGGCCTCCTGCCATCCGTGCGAGGAGGTCGGCGGTCGCCGGGGCGACCACGACGAGGTCGGCCCCCTGTCCGAGGGAGACGTGGGGCACGTGCTCGACGTCCTCGAAGACGCGGGACGTGACCGGTTCACCTGAGAGCGCCTCCCAGGTCGGGGCGCCGACGAAGCGCAGCGCGGCCTCCGTCGGGACCACGCGCACGCGGTGGCCGGCTTCGGTGAGCATCCGCAGCAGGAGCACCGACTTGTAGGCCGCGATGCCGCCGCTCACGCCGAGGATGATGCGCATGGGCTGCTCTCTCGTCGCGCTTCGCGGACTGGTGGGGCTGTGTGTCAGGCCGCGTTGATGTCGCGCGAGGGGCCGTCGGTCGCCTCGATGTTCAGGAGGCCGGCGTTGATCTCGCGCATCGCGATGGAGAGGGGCTTCTCCTGCAGGCGCGTCTCGACGAGGGGGCCGACGAACTCGAGCAGGCCCTCGTGCAGCTGGGAGTAGTAGGCGTTGATCTGGCGGGCGCGCTTGGCCGAGAACACCACGAGGGCGTACTTGGAGTCTGCGCGGGTGAGCAGGTCGTCGATGGGCGGGTCGGTGATTCCGACGGGTGCGGCAACGGTTCCAGACACAGATGAACTCCGAACGTGCAGGTGCGTGACCATGCACGAGGCATGTCCAGGCACGGGGATTGCGGGATCAGTCGACCAGTCTACTGCGTCCGAGCCCTCTGCCAGGCCTCGGAGGTGCCTCGTGTCGTCGCTCAGACCCCTGTGGCGGCGGGGGCGGGACGCAGACCCATGACGGACATGATCTCGTCCGTCGCCCGCTGGACGTCGTCGTTGACGATCACGTGGTCGAACTCCGGCTCTGCTGCGAGCTCGACCCGCGCCGTGGCGAGGCGACGCTCACGCTCTTCTGCGCCCTCGGTCCCGCGCCCGACGAGGCGGCGCTCGAGCTCTTCCCAGCTGGGCGGAGCGAGGAAGACGAACCGGGCGTCGGGCATCGTCGCCCGGACCTGGCGTGCCCCTTGCAGATCGATCTCGAGAAGCGCGGGAACCCCGGCAGCGAGCTTTTCCTCGACCGCAGCGCGCGGCGTCCCGTAGCTGTTGTGCCCGTGGACGACCGCCCACTCGAGGAGCTCTCCCCGCTCGATCATCTCCTGGAACCGCGCGGGACCGACGAAGTGGTAGTGCACCCCGTCGATCTCCCCGGGCCGGGGGTCACGTGTCGTGGCCGACACCGACAGCCACACCTGCGGGTAGCGGGTGCGGATGTCGGCCGAGACGGTTCCCTTGCCGACGGCCGTCGGTCCGGCGAGGACCGTGAGCCGGGCCGCCTGCGAGGGCTGACCGGGGACGACAGGGCGGTGCGGTTGCGACGGGACAGCGATGATCAGCCAAACCTTTCGATGAGGGCAGCCGCTTGGTGCGGGCCCAGTCCGCGCACTCGACGACTCTCGGCGATGCCGATCTCCGCCATGATCGCCCGGGCCTTGACCTTCCCGACTCCGGGGAGGGACTCGAGCAGGGAGACGACCTTGAGCTTGCCGATGATGTCGTCGGTCTGGCCCTGCTTGACGACGTCGGAGAGTGCACCTGAAGAGTACTTCAGACGGTTCTTGACTTCCGCACGGGCTCGGCGAGCGATCGCCGCTTTCTCCAGCGCTGCTGAGCGCTGCTCGGGGGTCAGTTCAGGTAGGGCCACTCCGGTCACCTTCTTCGGACGAGCGGAAACATACTTGCGAAACTAGCCACGATCCGGCTGGTCGGCAACGGGAACGGTCAGGAGGTGCGCTCCTGGCCGTCTCTCGGCGGGCGTGCCGGGTCGTCGCTCTAGCCGCGCAGGGCCGCTCCGGCCTCGTCCGCGGACCGTCGGGCAGCAGCCAGGAGGGCGCGCGCGTCGGGTCCGGCGCCGAGCACCCCGCGGGACGACGAGGCGAGGACGGCGGCGCGGGCGTCGCCGAAGACGGCGGCCAGCTCCGGCCCGCCGGCACCCTGTGCGCCGACGCCCGGGGCGAGCAGCGGTCCGTTGACGGCCGTGAGGTCGACGCCCGCGGTGTGGGCTCCGTCTCCGATGGTGGCACCGACGACGAGACCGATCGAGCCCAGGGTGCCTTGCTCCCTGGCCGCCGCGTTCGCCTCGCCCGCTCCGAGTGCGACGCGAGCGGCGACGGACCGTTCTCCGTCGCGCGCGTGCTGGAGCTGCGCACCCTCGGGGTTGGACGTGAGGCACAGGACGAAGAGCCCGCGACCGTTGGCGAGGGCCATGTCGACCGCGGGAGCGAGCGAGCCGAAGCCGAGGTACGGCGACACGGTGAGCGCGTCGCCGGCGAGCGGCGAGCCGTCGCGCAGGTAGGCCTCGGCGTAGGCGGTCATCGTCGACCCGATGTCCCCCCTCTTGGCATCGACGACAGTCAATGTCCGGGCGGAGCGGGCGACCGCGATCACCTCCTCGAGGACAGCGATGCCCGCCGATCCGTGCCGCTCGAACAGGGCGGACTGCGGCTTGAGCGCTGCGACCTGACCGCCGAGCGCGTCGATGACCGTCAGGGAGAAGTCCCGCACGCCCCCGGCGTCGTCGGACAGCCCCCAGGCCGCGAGCAGGCCGGGGTGCGGGTCGATGCCGACGCAGAGCGGGCCGTGCGCGAGCATGGCGCGCGCGAGCCGCGCCCCGAAGGGCGCGGGGACGGTCTCGGCCGGAGCGTCAGCCTGGACCGTCACTGGCCTTCACCTGCCCGGACGTACTCCTGGAGGCTGCGCACGTCGAAGGGCCCGGCGAGGACGGCCTCGATGCCCTGGACGGCTGCAGCGAGCTGGGCGACGGTCGTGACGATCGGCTTGTCCGCTGCCGTGGTCGCTGCCCGGATCTCGTAGCCGTCGGCGCGCGCACCCTGGCCGGAGGGCGTGTTGACGACCATGTCGACCTGGCCGTCGGTGATGAGGTCGACGATGGTCGGCTCGCCGTCCGCACCGCGCCCGGAGGAGTACTTGCGGACGATGGTCGAGGCGATCCCGTTGCGGCGCAGCACGTTCGCGGTCCCGGCCGTGGCGAGGATCTCGAAGCCGAGCTCCGCGAGACGCTTGACCGGGAAGACGATCTGGCGCTTGTCCCGGTCGGCGACCGAGACGAACACCGAGCCCGAGGTGGGCAGCCCGCCGAAGGCGGCAGCCTGGGACTTGGCGAAGGCCGTCGGGAAGTCGACGTCGAAGCCCATGACCTCGCCGGTCGAGCGCATCTCCGGACCGAGAACCGTGTCGACGGCGACGCCGTCGGCGGTGCGGAACCGCTTGAACGGCAGCACGGCCTCCTTGACCGCGATGGGGGCATCGAGGTCGATCGATCCTCCGTCGCCCTCCGTCGGGAGGACGCCGGAGGACCGCAGGTCGGCGATGGTGTGCCCGACCATGACGAGCGCCGCCGCCTTGGCGAGCGGGACGCCGGTCGCCTTGGACACGAACGGCACGGTGCGCGACGCGCGCGGGTTGGCCTCGAGCACGTAGAGGATGTCCGAGACGAGGGCGAACTGCACGTTGAGCAGGCCGCGGACACCGACGCCCTTGGCGATCGCCTCGGTGGAGCGGCGGATGCGCTCGATCTCACCCTCGCTCAGCGACACGGGGGGCAGGACGCACGCGGAGTCGCCGGAGTGGATGCCGGCCTCCTCGATGTGCTCCATGACTCCCCCGAGGAACATCTCGGTCCCGTCGTAGAGCGCGTCGACGTCGATCTCCATCGCGTCGTCGAGGAAGCGGTCGATGAGGATCGGGGCGAGGTGCCCGCCGGCGAGGGCGACCTCGCCGAGCGCACGCTCGACGTAGCCGGTGAGCTGCTCCTCGCTGTAGACGATCTCCATGCCGCGCCCGCCCAGCACGTAGGACGGGCGCACGAGGACCGGGTAGCCGATGCCTGCAGCGATCTCCGTGGCGGCGAGCAGGGTGGTCGCCGTGCCGAAGGCCGGCGCCGGGAGGTTCGCCTCGGCCAGGACGCGACCGAACTCGGCCCGGTCCTCCGCGGCGTTGATCGCCTCGGGCGAGGTGCCGAGGATCGGCAGGCCCGCGTCGGCGAGGCGCTGGGCGAGGCTCAGCGGGGTCTGCCCGCCGAGCTGGACGATGATGCCCTTGATCGGCCCGGCGGCGAGCTCGGCCTCGTAGACCTCGAGGACGTCCTCGAAGGTCAACGGCTCGAAGTACAGGCGGTCGGCGGTGTCGTAGTCGGTCGAGACGGTCTCGGGGTTGCAGTTGACCATGACGGTCTCGTAGTCGCCCTTGAGTGCGAGGGCCGCGTGCACGCACGAGTAGTCGAACTCGATGCCCTGCCCGATGCGGTTGGGCCCGGAACCGAGGATGAGGACGGCCTCGCGCTCGCGGGGGCGCACCTCGGTCTCGGAGTCGTAGGTGGAGTAGTGGTACGGGGTCTCGGCCTCGAACTCCGCGGCACACGTGTCGACCGTCTTGAAGACAGGGCGCACGCCGAGGGCCTTGCGGACCTCGCGGACGGTCGCCTCGCCGGCGCCGTGGGCGCCGGTGATGCCGCGGAGCTTGGCGATCTGGACGTCGGAGAGCCCGTGGCGCTTGGCGCGCTGGAGCACGTCGTGCGTGAGCGCGTCGGCGCCTGCGACCTCGGCGGCGATCTCGTTGATGAGCTGGATCTGGTCGAGATACCACGGGTCGATCTTCGTGGCCTCGAACACCTGCTCGAGGGTCGCCCCTGCACGCAGGGCCTGCTGGGTCTGGACGAGGCGACGCTCGGTAGGACGGGCGATCTCGACGAGGAGGGCGTCGAGCGCGTCCCCCGCGACCGGTTCGCCGTCCCAGTGGAACTCGGCACCGGTCTTGTCCAGGGAACGCAACGCCTTACCGAGGGCCTCGGTGAAGTTGCGACCCATGGACATGGCCTCGCCCACGGACTTCATCGTGGTCGTCAAGGTGTCGTCGGCCGCCGGGAACTTCTCGAACGCGAAACGGGGCACCTTGACGACGACGTAGTCGAGCGAGGGTTCGAACGACGCCGGCGTGGAACCGGTGATGTCGTTGGAGATCTCGTCGAGCGTGTAGCCCACGGCAAGCTTCGCGGCGATCTTCGCGATCGGGAAGCCGGTCGCCTTCGACGCCAGCGCCGAGGAGCGCGAGACGCGGGGGTTCATCTCGATGACGATGACGCGGCCGGTGTCCGGGTGCACGGCGTACTGGATGTTGCAGCCACCCGTGTCGACGCCGACCTCGCGGATGACGGCGATGCCGATGTCGCGCAGGTTCTGGTACTCGCGGTCCGTGAGCGTCAGCGCGGGCGCGACGGTCACCGAGTCGCCGGTGTGGACGCCGACGGGGTCGACGTTCTCGATCGAGCACACGACGACGACGTTGTCGTGCTTGTCGCGCATGAGCTCGAGCTCGTACTCCTTCCAGCCGAGGATGGACTCCTCGAGGAGCACCTCGGTGGTCGGCGAGTAGTGCAGGCCCTGGCCGACGATGCGGCGCAGGTCGGCCTCGTCGTACGCGATGCCGGAGCCGAGGCCGCCCATCGTGAAGGAGGGGCGCACGACCATCGGGTAGCCGAGGTCGTCGGCGGCGGCGAGGGCGTCGTCGACGTGATGGACGATGACCGAGCGGGCGGACTCGCCGCCGCACTTCTCGACGACGTCCTTGAACTGCTGGCGGTCCTCGCCCTTCTGGATCGAGGCGATGTTCGCCCCGATGAGCTCGACGTCGTACTCCTCGAAGACACCGGCCTCGTCGAGGGCGATCGCGGCGTTGAGGGCGGTCTGCCCGCCGAGGGTCGCGAGGACGGCGTCGGGACGCTCCTTCGCGATGATCGTCGTGAGCACCTCGGTCGTGATCGGCTCGATGTAGGTCGCGTCGGCGAACTCGGGGTCCGTCATGATCGTCGCCGGGTTGGAGTTCACGAGGATGACCCGCAGGCCCTCCTCCTTGAGCACGCGGCACGCCTGGGTGCCCGAGTAGTCGAACTCGCACGCCTGGCCGATGACGATCGGGCCGGACCCGATGACGAGGACGGAGGTGATGTCTTGTCTGCGAGGCACGTCAGTTCTCCTTTGCGGACGACGCGCCGGCGGGGGTCGCGGCCGAGAGGCCCGATGCCGTGCGTGCGCCCGAGGTCATGAGGTCGAGGAAACGGTCGAAGAGGTACGCGGCGTCGTGCGGGCCGGCGGCAGCCTCTGGGTGGTACTGGACGGAGAACGCCGGGATGTCGAGGCACTCGAGCCCCTCGACGACGTCGTCGTTGAGCCCGATGTGGGACACGACGACGCGCCCGTACCGCTCGGGGTCGTGCGGGGCGAGGGTCTCGGCACCGATGGGCGCGTCGACCGCGAAGCCGTGGTTGTGCGACGTGATCTCGACCCGCCGGGTCGCGACGTCCATGACCGGCTGGTTGATGCCGCGGTGGCCGAACGCGAGCTTGTACGTGCCGAAGCCGAGCGCACGCCCGAGGATCTGGTTGCCGAAGCAGATGCCGAAGTACGGCACCCCGCGGTCGAGGACCGCGCGCAGGAGCTCGACCTCGTGCGTCGCGGCGCCCGGGTCGCCGGGGCCGTTGGAGAAGAACACACCGTCGGGCGCCAGCGCGAGGATGTTCTCGATCGTCGAGGACGACGGCACGACGTGCACGCGGATCCCTCGCTCGGCGAGGCGCTGCGGGGTCATCGACTTGATGCCGAGGTCCACGGCGACGACGGTCTTGAGCGGCGCCTGCCCGGCGAAGTCACCGAGCGGCTCGATCACGTACGCGGCGTCGGTGCTCACCTCGCCCGCGAGGTCCGCGCCGGCCATCGAGGGCGCTGAGCGCACCTGCGCCACGAGGTCCTCGATCGACCGCGGGTACCCGTTCACGAGCAGGTCGTCACCGGAGACGATGGACCCACGCATGACACCGCGGTCGCGCAGGTGACGCGTCAGGGCACGCGTGTCGATGTCGGAGATCCCGACGACGCCCTGGTGCACGAGCTCGTCCTGGAGCGACCCCTCGGAGCGCCAGTTCGACGGCCGACGGGCAGGGTCGCGCACGACGAAGCCCGTCACCCAGATCTTCGCCGACTCGGGGTCCGCGAGGTTCACACCGGTGTTCCCGATGTGCGGGGCCGTCATGACGACGATCTGCCGGTGGTACGACGGGTCGGTGAGCGTCTCCTGGTACCCGGTCATGCCGGTGTTGAAGACGATCTCGCCCGTGGTGGTCCCGGTTGCACCGTAGGCACGACCCGGGAACGTGCGCCCGTCCTCGAGGACGAGGAGGGCCGCGTCGGAGACGACCTCTCCGGACGGCTTGGTCGCGTGCAGCTGCGTGCTCACTGGGGCTCCTTCGGGTCGTTCTGCGAGTCAGGGGAATCGGAGGCACCGTGCAGGGTGGATGCACCGGCCGCGCTCGCGGCCACGGCGTCGACGGCCGCGACGAGGAGGGCACGGTCGGCCTTGTGCTGGGTGCGGATGCCGGTGTCGAGGGGGGCCGGGCTGCCGTCGGGCGCGGTCGCGGACCACTCGATGACGACGATGCCCTCACCGCCGACGTACTTCCCGGCCATGCCGGGCGTCCGGCGCACACCACGGAGGGAGGCTGCGGGGACGAACACGTCCGTGGCGCCGCGCCGCTCGATGCGCACACCGGCGTCGAAGACCTGGACCGTCGCGGCGGAGCGCACACCGAGGTCGCGTGCGGCGACCCGGCCGAGCCAGTCCCCCGCCGTCGTGCTCGAGACGTACGTCCCGACGATCGGTTCCGTCCGTGCCCCACCGAGCTCGGCGGGCGCCTGCGGCAGGGTGCCCACGACGCTCGCTCCGCGGGCGCGCGCGCTGCGCCACCCACGCCACATGACGAGGAGGATCGCCAGACCGAGCACGATCCACAGGCCGACGGCCACGGGGAAGGGCATGTTCATCGGGCACCGCCCGCCGAGGCCGGCTCGACCGGTGCACCGTCGAGGACGGTGGCACGGCCACGCAGGAACGTCGCCATGACCTGACCCGGCAGCTCGTACCCGCCGAAGGGCGAGTTCGCGCTCGCGGTCGCTTGTTCGGCGGGGCGCACGACGCGGCGCACGGCCGGGTCGACGAGGACGACGTTCGCCGGCTCTCCGACCGCGAGGGGTCGTCCCTGTGGGCGGGGGCCGTCGGTGATGCGGCCGATCTGTGCGGGGGCCGTCGACAGGACCCGGGCGACGTCTGCCCAGGTCATGCGGCCGGTGTCGACCATCGTCTGCTGCACGACGCTCAGCGCCGTCTCGAGGCCCGTCATGCCGAACGCGGCGGCGGCCCACTCGCAGTCCTTGTCCTCGCGGGTGTGCGGGGCGTGGTCGGTCGCGACGATGTCGATGGTGCCGTCGGCGAGGCCCTCTCGGACGGCTTCGACGTCGGCGGCGGTGCGCAACGGCGGGTTGACCTTGAACAGCGGGTCGTAGTCGCGCGCGAGCTCGTCGGTGAGGCCGAGGTGGTGGGGGGTCACCTCGGCGGTGACGCGGATGCCGCGCGACTTCGCCCACCGGATGAGGGCGACCGACCCGGCGGTCGACAGGTGGCACACGTGGAGCCGGGAGCCGACGTGCTCGGCGAGGAGGACGTCGCGGGCGATGATCGCCTCCTCGGCGACCGCGGGCCACCCGGCGAGGCCGATCTCTGCGGAGACGACCCCCTCGTTCATCTGGGCGCCCTCGGTGAGGCGGGGCTCCTGGGAGTGCTGGGCGATGACGCCGTCGAACGCCTTGACGTACTCGAGCGCGCGGCGCATGAGGATGGGGTCGGCGACGCACTTGCCGTCGTCCGAGAAGACACGCACCTGCGCAGCCGAGTGGGCCATGGCGCCGAGCTCGGCGAGGTGGGTGCCCTCGAGTCCGACGCTCACGGCGCCGACCGGGTGGACGTCCGTCCACCCGGCGTCGGTGCCCAGGCGCCAGACCTGCTCGACGACACCCGCGGTGTCCTGCACCGGGGTGGTGTTCGCCATCGCGTGCACGGCGGTGAAGCCACCGACGGCGGCGGCACGGGTGCCGGACCGGATGGTCTCCGCGTCCTCGCGACCGGGCTCGCGCAGGTGCGTGTGGAGGTCCACGAGCCCGGGGAGGGCGACGAGGTGCCCTGCCTCGACGACGACCGTGCCGTCGGCGGGGACAGCCGTCCCGGACGGCACGATCTCGGCGATGATCCCGTCCGCGAGGAGCAGGTCGACGCGATCGCCGCCGAGGGGCGCGACGTCGCGCAGGAGGTAGGTCGTCGGTGCGTGCGCCGGGACCGGTGCGCTGGCGTGGGTCATCGTTCTGCCCTCTCGTGGGAGCTGTTCTGGGAGACGTCCCCTGCGAGCAGGAGGTAGAGCACGGCCATCCGGACGGCGACCCCGTTGGCCACCTGCTCCACGATGACCGCACGGGGCGAGTCGGCGGCCTCGGCCGAGATCTCGAGCCCGCGGTTCATCGGGCCCGGGTGCATGACGATCGCGTGCTCGGGGAGCAGCCGCAGCCGCTCGGCGTCGAGGCCGTAGTTGCGCGTGTACTCGAGCGGGCTGGGGAAGAACCCGCCACCCGACGAGCTCATGCGCTCACGCTGCACCCGGAGCATCATCACGGCGTCCGGCTGGACGTCGGCGAGCACCTCGTCGAGATGGAAGGACACGTCGCACGGCCACGCCTCGACACCGACCGGCACGAGCGTGGGCGGCGCGACGAGCGTCACGTGCGCACCGAGGGTGTGCAGGAGCTGGACGTTGGAGCGCGCGACCCGGGAGTGCAGGACGTCACCGACCACAGCCACCCGCAGGCCCGCCAGGTCGAGCCCCGTGCCCGCGCTCGGCCCCGGCCCACCCGGCTCGCGCCCCACACGCGGCATGAGGTGCCGACGCATCGTGTACGCGTCGAGCAGCGCCTGCGTAGGGTGCTGGTGCATCCCGTCCCCCGCGTTGATCACCGCGGCCTCGACCCAGCCTGCGTTCGCCAGCGTGTGCGGCGCACCCGACGCCTGATGGCGGATGACGACCGCGTCCGCCCCCATCGCCTGCAGCGTGAGCGCCGTGTCCTTGAGCGACTCCCCCTTCGAGACGCTCGACCCCTTCGCCGAGAAGTTGATGACGTCCGCCGACAACCGCTTGGCCGCAGTCTCGAACGAGATGCGCGTCCGCGTGGAGTCCTCGAAGAAGAGGTTCACGACCGTCCGGCCCCTCAGGGTCGGCAGCTTCTTGATCTCCCGCGACTGCGTCGCAGCCATCTGCGCCGCCGTGTCGAGGATGCGGATCGCGTCCTCGCGTGACAGGTCCTTCGTCGTCAGGAGGTGCTTCACCGGTCCCCCTCCGCGCGCTCGCGGTCGGTCGGTGCAGGGTGCTGGCCGATGAGGACGGCATCCTCGCCGTCGATCTCCGCGAGGCGGACACTCACCCGCTCGCTGAGCGACGTGGGAAGGTTCTTGCCGACGTAGTCAGGGCGGATCGGCAGCTCTCGGTGACCGCGGTCCACGAGCGCGGCGAGCTGGACGGCGCGGGGGCGGCCGATGTCGCTCAACGCGTCGAGGGCCGCGCGGATGGTGCGTCCGGAGAACAGGACGTCGTCCACGAGGACGACGACCTTGTCGTCGATCCCACCGTCAGGCAGGTCGGTGCTCCCGATCGCCCGCGGCGGCTGGCGGTGCAGGTCGTCTCGGTGCATCGTCACGTCGAGCGTCCCGACGAGCGCACCCACGTCGAGGCCAGGCTCGACGTCGGCGAGCCGGTGAGCGAGGCGCTGCGCGAGCGGGACGCCGCGGGTGGGTATCCCCAGGAGGATCACGTCGGACCCGCCCTTGTTGCGCTCGAGGATCTCGTGCGCGATGCGTGTCAGCGCCCGGGAGATCTCCGTCGCCCCGAGGACCTCGGTCGACTCGGGGGGAAGGGACACGCTGGAGGTGTCGGACAAGCTGTGGTCGTGCGAAGGCGTGCCGGGGCCAGAAGTCATCTGGCGACCTCCTTCTCCGCCTCTCAGGACGGCTCTTAAAGGATGTCTTGCAGGATGCAGCGATCGTACCGTGTCGCTCCCCAGGAGACCGTCGGGTGACCGCGTCGTGGACGCCCCGCCGCCGCGTCAGGCGGTCGCGAGGATCTGGTCCCGGACCACGCGACGCAAGACCTTGCCTATCTGCGACCGCGGAAGATCCTCGAGCACCACGAGCTGACGCGGCAGCGCATAGCGCGCCAGGTGCTGCTCGCACCAGGACCGCACCGCCTCGAGGTCGAGCGTGCGCGTCCCCTCCGCGAGGACGACCGCCGCCACGACCTTCTCCCCCATGTCACCGCTCGGAACACCGACGACCGCGACGTCCTCGACACCCGGCATCTGGCGCAACCACTCCTCCACCTGCGACGGGAAGACCTTGAAGCCTCCCGTGATGATCATCTCCTTGATACGGTCCACCACCGTGGCATAACCGTCCTCGTCCACGACCACGACGTCACCCGTGCGCACCCACGTCCGACCGTCCGCCTCGAGCAGGCACTCCGCGCTCTCCTCCGGACGCTGCCAGTACCCGGAGAACACCTGTGGACCGCTCACCTGCAGCTCACCGCGACCACCAGCCGCGACCACCGTCGACGGGTCGTCCTGATCCGTCACCCGGATCCACGTCGACGGGAACGGGACCCCCAGGCTCCCCGGACGACGAGCGTCCGACACCGGGTTGCCCAGCGCGACCGGCGACGTCTCCGTCATGCCGTACCCCTCGATCGCGAGACCACCCGTCACCTCTTCCCACGCCGCCGCCGTCCGCGCAGACAACGGCATCGCACCACAGATCGCATACCGGAACGACGACAGGTCCGCACCGGACTCCTTCGCCGCCGCCGCCAGACGGTCGAGCATCGGCGGCACCGCAGGCAAGAACGTCCCCGGCCGCCGCCTCTGCGCCGCGAGAACCGACTCCACGTCGAACTTCGGGAACAGCACCAGGGTCGCCGCGATCCGCACCGTATAGGACAAGCACAGCGTCAGACCGAACGCGTGGAAGAACGGGAGCACCCCGTACACGACCTCCCCCGGTTCACCCGCCGCCGCCGCACGCGCGGCCCCCGTCCACTCAGCCCCCTGCACCGCGTTCGCCACGAGGTTGCGGTGCGAGAGCATCGCACCCTTCGGCGTCCCGGTCGTCCCACCCGTGTACTGCAGCAGCGCCAGGTCCTCCCCCGACGGCGACGGATGATCCACCGACAGCACCGACGCAGCCCCCACCAACGACTCCCACCGCAGCACCCCCGCAGGCACCGACGCCCGCATCGCCGACCGCAACGACCTCGCCTTCGGGATCGGCAGACCCAGCGCCAGACGCTTCAGACGCGGCAGGTCACGCGTCAGGTCCACCGCCACGACAGCCCGCACCGCCGTCCGGTCCTGCACCCTCGCCACCGCACCAGCCGTCTGCTCCCAGCACACCGCCACGACAGCCCCCGAGTCCGCCAGCTGGTGCGCCAGCTCAGACTCGGTGTACAACGGGTTGTGCTCCACGACCACAGCGCCGATCCGCAGGACGGCATAGAACACCACCACGTGCGCCGCACAGTTCGGGAGCGCCACAGCCACCCGGTCCCCCGGGACAACACCCAGCCCCACCAACGCAGACGCCGCCCGCCGCACCTCCTCGGCCAGCTCCGCATACGTCGTCGTCCGACCCATGAAGTCCAACGCCACACGCTCCGGGTGCGCCACCGCAGCACGCTCCAGCGCAGCCGTCAACGGTTCGTCCGGCACCACCACGTCAGCCGCGACATCCGGCGCATAGGAAGCCAACCACGGTCGCTGCTCATCGGTCGAGATCACCCTCGAACACTAACCTACGCACCCGTAAGTTACTACCCGTACGACCATCGCCCACCCCACCACTCAAGATCACCCACCGACTGCCGATAAAGGACTCATGTACGCCTCCACAGCGATATGGACCGTCATGGCGCAATGCGTCGCCGCCGGTCTCGTAGCCGGCCTTTGCGTCCTCCATACCGTCTGGCGCACCGACGAACAACGACCACGAGCACGATGGACCCTCCTGTGGTCCATCGCCCTCACCATCGTCTTCCTCACCGACGCGCTCGCAGCCGCGACCCCCGCCGGCACGATCCACCACATCCTCACCGTCGTCGCCACCACCGCGCTCGCAGCAGCACTCCTGCTCGCGCTCCCCGTGGCGCAGTCCTTCGCCGACGGGCGACCGTACCGCTGGTACCTCGTCACGGCCAGCGCCTTCTTCCTCGGCCACATCGTGCTCCTCGCCGCCGGCATCGTCACGCCCCGCAGCGAACCACGCACCGACGCCTACCAGGTCGCCCTCAACACCGCGACGCTGCTCGTCCCCGCAGCGATCGTCGGCGTCTACCTCGTCCTGACGATCCTCAACAGCCCACGCAAGAGGACCCGCAACGCCCTCCTCGCGGCCGGCGCCCTCGCGGTCACCCTCCTCGTCCTCTCGTTCGTCCTCCCCGACCCGGCCGTCCGCTCCGCGCTGACCAGCGCGTGGCTCATCCCGCTCATCGTCTCCCTCGAGACGCTCGCGCTGCGCCGCATCCGCCACGGTCAGCTCAACGTCGAGCTCCAGGGCACGATGCGCGACGCGCAGGCACGCATCAGCAACCTCGCGTGGTACGTCAAGGACCCCCACGCGCTCCTGCGCCGAGCCGAGGACGAGGCCCGCACGATCCTCGACGACCCGACGGTGCGCGGCAGCATCCGCACCCTCTCTCGCGGTCGCTTCGTCACAGAGCTCGCCCCGGCACGGAGCATCGCCGACCCCACCGAGCGCAAGTTCCTCCTCGCCCTCGCGAACATCGTCTCCTCCGCGGCCGAACGCCACGCCCTCGCAGACCGGCTCAGCCGCGCTGCCTTCACCGACGGTCTCACCGGGCTGCCGAACCGCAACGCCCTCGAGGACCACCTCATCAACGCGCTCGAGCGCGCCAACGTCGAGCGCACACGGGTGGGACTCTTCTACGCCGACCTCGACGGCTTCAAGCGTGCGAACGACCAGTACGGTCACGCGTGGGGAGACCACCTGCTCGTGCTAGCCGCCTCCCACCTGCGCAAGACCGTCGGCAGCGACGTCTTCGTCGCGCGCATCGGAGGCGACGAGTTCGTCGTCGTGGTCGAGCGGGCGATCTCCGAGGAGACCCTCGTCGCCCTCGCGCAACGCATCAGGGACGAGTTCCAGGCCGCGACGACCACCCGATCCATCCCTCGGATCAGCGTCGGCGTGACCAGCTGGGACCCCGGGACGCCGATCGAGCCCGACGCCCTGCTGCGCTGCGCCGACACGGCGATGCTCGAGGCGAAGCGCAAGAAGTCGGGGGTCGTGTTCTTCGACCACAAGCTCGAGTCCCGAGTCGCCGCCGAGGCACGACTGCGCCGCGAGATCGACGTCGCCGTCGACCAGGAGCACTTCTGCGTGCACTTCCAGCCCATCGTCGACACGACGACGCTCCACGTGCTGGGGCTCGAGGCTCTCGCCCGCTGGGAGCACGACGGGAAGCTGCGGGCGCCGGCCGACTGGATCGACTATGCCGAGGACTCCGGCCTCATCGTCAACATCGGCAACATGACGTTCCGCCAGGCGTTCGACGCGACCGAGCGGTTCGAGCTGCCCGTCGCCGTGAACATCAGCGCACGCCAGCTCGCGGAGCCGTCGTTCCTCGTCGACCTCACGGACGCCTGGGGCGAGCGGCCCTGGGAGCGCCTGACGATCGAGATCACCGAGAGCGCCCTCCTCCACGACTCGCTGCAGACCGCGAGCATCCTCGCCCAGCTCCGGGAGCGGGGTGCCAAGATCGCTCTCGACGACTTCGGTACCGGGTACAACTCGCTCGCCCGACTCGCGTCGCTGCCGATCGACATCCTCAAGATCGACCAGTCGTTCGTCCGCGACATCGGGAGCGTCGCCGGACGCGCCGTGCTCCAGGCGATCGTCACGCTGGCGACCGCGCACGGCCTCGAGATCGTCGCCGAAGGCGTCGAGCGCGTCGACGAGCTGCACGCGCTCGTCGAGCTGGGTGTGACGCAGGCGCAGGGCAACATGCTCGGCCGGCCGGCCGCGCACCTACCGGTGCGCTGAGCGCCTTCGCCGCCAGGCCGTCGCGGGTATGACGAAGGGCCAGACCGAGTCGGTCTGGCCCTTCGTCATACTCGCGGACCACTGTGCGATCGTGCGCTCAGGCGAGGATGGTCGGCTTCAGCTCGACGATCCGGCCGAGCATGCCGTTGACGAACGACGGTGAGTCGTCCGTCGACAACGACCGTGAGAGCTCGACGGCCTCGTCGATCGCGACCGCGTCGGGGACCTCGTCGTTGAAGAGGATCTCCCACGTGCCGATCCTCAGCAGGGCGCGGTCCACAGCAGGCATCCGCTCGAGCGTCCACCCGTGGGAGTAGGTCTCGAGCAGCTCGTCGATGCGGTTGATGTTGTCGAGGACGCCCTCGACGATCTCGACGGCGTACTGCGGCAGCGAGGACTCGGTCCCCGGCTCGACGATCCGGTCTGCGAGGAGCGTCTCGGCGTCGATGTGACGCTGTTCTGCCTCGAAGAGGACGTCGAGGGCGCGCTTGCGCGCCTTGGTGCGAGCTCCCACGTCAGTCGTTCACTCGGCCGAGGTAGCTCGAGTCGCGGGTGTCGACCTTGACCTTCGTCCCCTGCTCGAGGAAGAGCGGGACCTGGATCTCGTGGCCGGTCTCGAGGGTGGCGGGCTTGGTGCCACCGGTCGAGCGGTCACCCTGCAGGCCGGGCTCCGTGTACGTGATCTCGAGGACGACCGACGCGGGAAGCTCGATGTAGAGCACCGTGCCGTCGTTCGTCGCGACGACGACGTTCTGGTTCTCGAGCAGGAAGTTCGCGGCGTCCCCGACGGTGACCTCGGGGATGTTGATCTGGTCGTACGTGGACGAGTCCATGAAGACGTAGTCCGTGCCGTCCTTGTACAGGTACTGCATGTCGCTCTTGTCGACTGTCGCAGTCTCGATCTTCAGGCCCGCGTTGAAGGTGCGGTCCACGATCTTGCCGGAGGTGACGTTCTTCATCTTGGTGCGGACGAACGCGCCACCCTTGCCGGGCTTGACGTGCTGGAACTCGGTGACGGTCCAGAGCTGACCATCGATCCGGAGCACTGTGCCGTTCTTGATGTCGTTGGTGGTAGCCACGTTCGATCTTCCTGTCGAGTTTGCAAGGTTCAGTCGGCTCACCGGCTGGTCGCGACGAGGGTGGGCGACGAGCGCGCACCAGCGGGGCCGTACGAGAGCGGAGACCAGTCTAACCCGCCAGCCACGCTCCCCCGGTCTGGTGGGTCAGGCCCACCAGCCCAGCGCCGCGCGGCCGAGGAGCCCGAGGCCGGCGGACCAGACGAGCGACGCGAGGGTGCCGATGACGAACCGCTCGGACGCTTCGGGGTTCTCCCGCAGCTCGGGGTAGCGGCCGAGGCCCTTGATGGCGACGACGAGGGCCACACCCGTCCCGTCTCCGACGAGGACGAGCCCGGTGACGGCGAAGCGCTCGAGGAAGCCGATCCACGTCCCGCCGCGCAGCGCAGCGACCGCGCGTGGGCTCGTCGGACCGACAGGCGGCTCGGGCGGCACGCCTGGCGCGGTCTCGGGATCGGGTGTCGGTGTCTCGGCCGCCACGCTGCGCGCTGCGAGCGTGAGGACCCCCCGTGTCACGTACCAACCACCGCCGACGCTGAGGAGCAGCGCCACCGTCGCCACCACGAAGACCATGCCTGGATTCACACGTCCGCCTCTCGTAGCAGGCGCGCGGCCAGCGGCCACGCTGCCTGTTCCTCGGCCCAGAGTGTTGAGCGCACCCGCTGGCTCACTGCTTGTTCGCTGATGCCGAGGGTACGGGCAATCTCCTTCTGCGTGGGGCCGGACCCCGGGCTCGATGGCGCGGGGCGCAGGAGGTCCACCACCTGCCAGCCGAGCGAGGTCCTGCGCTCGACCACGGCGCCCAGGAGTCGGAGGATGGCCTCGACCTCGGCCGCTCGTGCAGCGTCAGGCCCTTCGACCGCGACGGGGACGGCGGTCGTTCGGCTCTTGGCGCGGTCGACGGCGGCACGCGCGTGGATGAAGGCCGGGCCTGCGGCTTCACGGCTGTGCGCCGGCAACGGGAGCCGGACTCCCCCGATGCCGAGACCCGTCCGCCATCCCCCCGCACGGACGACGTCGAGCACGACGGCGAGGGTGGAGGCCGCGTCGTCGAGGACGCCCTGGACCTCGTCGCCCACCGTGCGCTCGAACGGGAGGACCAAGCCGGGCAGACGGGGTGTGTGGATGCGTAGGCGGTCGAGCAGCTGCGGGACGAGATCACCGCGGCTGGTGCTCTTCTGCTGGTCGATCGTCAGGACGAACATACATCAAGACTAGAGCCTTGTTGTGCACAGATCAAGGCTTGTGGCTTGTTGTTGATCGATCCATGTAGTCCGGGCTGGCGTTTTGGCGTGGAAGCGACAGACCGCGCTTGGCACACTATTTCTACCGGGTGTGTCGTAGTCGATCATCCTGACGGAAGCCGATCAGGGCTAGCGGGGGTCGTGCACCTCGACCACGACGCCGGGCACCGACAACGCCGTGATCCGGGAGACGACTTCAGCCCTGACGACAGGAGCCAGCGCGGGGAGCCCGATCCAGACCTCCCCTTCCCGAACCTGCCCGCCCGTGATCGAGAACTCGGCAGCGATCCGCTCGTACACCTCGCGCGCAGGCCCGGTGCGCTCCCCCTCGAGGTCGCTCGTCGAGGCAGCGTCCCGCACCCGGTGGTCGGCGACCGTCACCCCGAGGTGCCGCTCGACCGCGGCATCGAGCATCGCAGCCCCCTCCACGGCGTCGCCGCGGGTGACGGCGACGAGCGATGCGTCGTCGTCGACGAGGGTGGTGACGACGACTGTCGCGGTCTCGCGCAGCGCAGGGTCTGTGACGAGCGCTGCCCACGTCTCGGGATCGCTGTCCCACGACCCGGCCATCGTCAGCTCGGCGTCACCGGCGACGTAGACGACGTCCACCTCGAGGGTGGCGTTCGTGGACTCGTCGAACGTGAAGGTCCGGAGCTCCTCGAGGATCTCGACGACCTCCGGAGCGCCCAGGAGCTCCTCGAGCCTCACCGTCGCATAGACCTCACCCTGAAACGGCCACGGGCTCATCCCGTTGACGTCCGCCGACTCGACTCCCTCGACGTCGTCGACCCAGGCCTGGTACTCGAGCGCTGCCGGGTCACCCGCGTTGACGGGTCCGCAGGCCGTGAACACGAGGGTGGCGGCCGCTGTGGTAGCGAGCATCAGGAGTGTGCGTCCAGCCCGTCGCTCAGTCCGTGCAGCGCCAGCCCTCACGCCACGAGCGCGCGGAGCGCGAGGTGGTACGACTCGAAGCCGAAACCTGCGATGGTCCCGGTGGCTACTCCCCCGACGACGGAGGTGTGGCGGAACTCCTCGCGCGCGTACGGGTTGGAGATGTGCACCTCGACGAGGCGGAGCCCGCTCTTCGTCACCTGGGCAACGGCGTCACGGAGGGCGTAGGAGTAGTGCGTGAACGCGGCCGGGTTGAGGACCACGTCGCTGCGGGTGTCCACGGCTTCGTGGATCCAACCGACCATCTGCGCCTCGTCGTCCGTCTGGCGGACGTCGACGTCGAGGCCGAGCTCGCTCCCCCACCGGGCACCGGCCGCGACGAGATCCGCGTAGGACAGGGCGCCGTAGACGTCCGGCTCGCGGACACCGAGCCGGCCGAGGTTGGGTCCGTTGAGGACGAGCACACGAGTCATGCGGCGAGCCTAGCTGTTGTGGGTCAGGACACCCACGTCCCGTCCGGGTGGTCTACAGGAGGACGGCGCGGCTGGTCGGGGCCTCGGCGCTGATCTCGGCGTACGCCGCCGCGAGGAGCGTCGGGTCGGGGCCTTCGAGGCGCGCGGGCTTGCCGACCCCCTCGAGCACGACGAAGCGCAGGAGGTCGCCGCGGGACTTCTTGTCACGGCGCATGACCGCGAGGAGCTGCTCCCAGCGGTCTCCGCGGTAGGTGAGCGGGAGGCCGACGGACGCGAGGATCGACCGGTGGCGGTCAACCACCTCGTCGTCCAGACGGCCAGCGAGCCGCGCGAGCTCGGCGGCGAAGACCATGCCGACCGAGACCGCCGCGCCGTGGCGCCACGCGAAGCGCTCGACCTGCTCGATCGCGTGCGCGAGCGTGTGCCCGTAGTTGAGGATCTCGCGCAACGAGGCTTCCTTGAGGTCCTCGCTGACGACGCGGCCCTTGACGGCGACGCTGCGCTCGACGAGCTCGCGCACGACGCCCCAGAGGTGCTCGTCGGCGGTCGGCCAGGCCGTGAGGGCCTCCGCGTTCGCCTCCACGAGGTCGAGGATGACGGGGTCGGCGATGAACCCGGTCTTGATGATCTCGGCGAGGCCGGCGACGAAGTCCCAGCGCGGGAGGGTCTCGAGCGCGACGAGGTCGCACAGGACCCCGCTCGGGCTGTAGAAGGCCCCGACGAGGTTCTTGCCCTCGGCGGTGTTGATGCCGGTCTTGCCTCCGACCGCTGCGTCGACCATCGCGAGCAGCGTCGTCGGGATGTGGACGACCTTGATGCCGCGCAGCCATGTCGCTGCGACGAAGCCCGCGACGTCGGTGGTCGCGCCGCCGCCGATCGAGACGATCGCGTCGCTGCGCGTGAAGTCGGACTGCCCCAGGATCTGCCAGCAGAACGCCACGACGTCGACCGACTTCGCGCCCTCGGCGTCCGGGATGACCGCGAGGAGCGCCTCGTAGCCCTGGGCGAGGAGGTCCTCGCGCACGGCGGTCGCAGACGCCTCGAGCGCCTCGGTGTGGACGATGAGCACCTTGCGCACCCCGGTGCCGAGGAGGCCGGGGAGCTCTCCGAGGAGCTGGCGTCCGATGACGACGTCGTAGGTGCGCTCGGCGGTGACCCGCACGACGGAGGGTGTGTCGGTCATGCGTCGTCCTTCGTCGTGTCTGTCGTCGTCGCGGGTGCGAGGACGTGGAGGATCTCCAGGGCGACCTGTGCCGGTGTCTTGCCGTCCGTCTGGACGCGGACGCTCGCGACGCGCTCGTACACGGGCCGGCGGGCCTCCATGAGGCTCTGCCACTTCGCCCGTGGGTTGCCGAGCAGGAGCGGCCGCGACTGGTTGAAGCCGACGCGCGAGGCGACGTGCGCGAGGGTCACGTCGAGGAAGACGACGGTACCTCCTGCGGCGGTGTAGGCACCCAGCGCGGCCTCGGTCAGGGGGTCGAGGACCGCGCCTCCACCGAGGGCGAGCACGCCGTGGTGGACGGCCAGCGCGGTGGTGACCGCCTCGCGCTCGAGCGTGCGGAAGTGCGGCTCGCCGTCGTCGACGAAGATGTCGGAGATGGGTTTGCCGGCGGTCGTCTCGACGTCGGCGTCGGTGTCCCGCCAGTCGATCCCGAGACGGTCGGCCACTGCGCGGCCCGTCGTGGACTTCCCCGACCCGGGGGGCCCGACCAGGACGACCCGCGGCCCCTGGGGCGCCGCTGCGCGATCGCTCACCGCAGCAGCTCGGGGATCGACTCGAGGTACGCCTGCGCGTTGCGGCGAACCTCCTCGACAGAGTCGCCGCCGAACTTCTCGAGGACGACGTCCATGATGGTCAGCGCGACCATCGCCTCGGCGACGACGGCGGCCGGCGGGACCGCGCACACGTCGGAGCGCTGGTGCTGAGCCTTGGCAACCTCGCCGGTGGAGACGTCGACCGTCGCGAGCGCCTTGGGGACGGTCGAGATGGGCTTCATCGCGGCACGCACCCGGACGACCTCGCCGTTCGTCATGCCGCCCTCGATACCGCCCGCACGGTTGCTCAGGCGGCGGATGCGGCCATCCTCGTCGCGCTCGATCTCGTCGTGCGCCTGGGAGCCGCGGCGGGCAGCGGTGCGGAAGCCGTCGCCGACCTCGACGCCCTTGATCGCCTGGATCCCCATGAGCGCCGCAGCGAGCTTGGCGTCGAGCCGACGGTCACCGTGCACGTAGCTGCCAAGACCGGACGGGAGGCCGTAGACGAGGACCTCGACCACTCCCCCGAGCGTGTCCGCGTCCTTGTGGCACAGGTCGATCTCCTCGACCATGAGCTCGGAGGTCGCCTTGTCGAAGCAGCGCACCGGGTCCGCGTCGAGGTAGGCGGTGTCGTCGGGCGTCGGCACAGCGGCGTCGTCCGGCGCGAAGACCGGGCCGATGCTCGTCACGTGCGACACGAGGCGGACACCGAGCGCCTGCTCGAGGAACTTCGCGGCGACCGTGCCGAGAGCGACACGCGTCGCCGTCTCGCGGGCCGAGGCACGCTCGAGCACAGGGCGGGCGTCGTCGAACGCGTACTTACGCATACCGACGAGGTCCGCGTGCCCCGGACGAGGGCGCGTGAGGGGGGCGTTGCGCGCCCGGTTGAGCAGAGCCGGGTCGACCGGGTCGGACGCCATGACGTCCACCCACTTGGGCCACTCCGTGTTCCCGATCTCGATCGCCATCGGACCACCCTGGCTGACACCGTGGCGCAAGCCCGCGAGGATCCGCACCTCGTCCTGCTCGAACTTCATCCGCGCACCACGGCCATAGCCGAGGCGCCGGCGAGCAAGAGCGGCCTGGATGTCCGAGGTCACCACCTCGACACCGGCGGGAACACCCTCGATGATCCCCACGAGAGCGGGGCCGTGCGACTCACCTGACGTCAACCAACGAAGCATGCTGTCATCTTCCCATGTCCGCCAGACGACGATGCCGGGTGCCCGCAGTGCGGGCGCCCGGCGTCGTCGAGGTGGGGCCTGTCAGCAAGACCCGATCATGGAGACCTCCGTCACGGGGTCAGGATCAACGGGTTCTTCTCCGGAGCGGGCACCGGCAGCGGCGTCTCGGCAGCAGGATCGTCGGTCGACGGCGCGGCGTTCGGGTCAAGCACCACGTACATCTGCCCGTTGATGACGAGGTTGAGGTCGCCGGCCGCTGTCGGCGGCAACCCACCGGAGCCCTCGCCCTCCTTCAGGCCGGTTCCGGAGAGACCAGTGACGAGGAAGAGTCGGGTATTGACCGTCTGGAGGTCCGACACGAACGCGAGCACGTTCTGGTACGTGCCTACGACCTCGATGTCCGCGGGAATCTGGTAGAAGCCGGTGAAGAGGTTGCTCGGTGCGGCCGGAGCCGCGGCATCCTCGCCCTCAGCAGCCTCGGTCCCGGCCGGTGCTGCTGCCGGTTCGGCACCGGCCACGACGATCTCGCTCGACGCGTTGACCGTGAGGGACGCGATCGTCACGCTGTGCGCGGCGGCAATGGTCGCCAGCTCGCTCTGGAACTCGCCGTGGTTCGGCGTGACCGGAATCTGCTGCCGCAACGAGGCGAGGGTCGCCTTGTAGGAGTCGAGCTCGGCGAACTGCTTCGCCAGACCGTCGATCCGAACCTGCTCTAGCGCGTTGCGTTCGTCCTGGGACTCCGCGGTCTCGGAGGTCTCAAGGGCGGTCGCACGCACAGGCGAGATGAGGAGGAACCAGGCCGCGACGAGGATGAGGATCGCGAGGACGGCGGTGCCGGCGATCCAGGTGCTTGCTTTGGTCGATCCCATGTCATTCCCCTTCCAGGAATCGGTGGGTGAGCGCCGAGACGTCGATCTGGATCGTCGAGGTGACCGAGTAGTACACGGTCCCCTCCTCGTCGGTGATCGAGGCGCTCTGAAGCGTAGGGTCCATGAACCCGGGGATCGAGTCCAGCGCTGCGAGCCACGCCGATGCGTCCGGGATCGTCAACGACCGGGCCGAGAAGACGATGGATCCGAGGCCAGCGTCGCTCAGGGGGTCACCGGCCATGAGAGCTGGAGAGAGCGGTGAGCCCTGGGTGACGGCGAACGAGTCGATGCTCACCCCGGCAGGGAGGACAGCGGCGATCGCACTGACGTATGGCGTCCAGGCGACCTCCGTGGACAGTCCGAATGTGCGTGCGAGTGTGACGTCCTCGATAGCAGAGAGGACGACCGGGACCTCGGCGTACTTGGCCTTCTCCCGCGCGAGACCCGCTGCATCGTCCTGCGCCTGCGCGAGGTGATCGTTCGCGGCCTGGTCCGTCAGGTGCGCCCAGCCGTAGCCGAGCCCGGCGACGACCACTGCCAGAACGAGCGACAGGGCGAGCCAGCGCTTGATGCGCTGGAGGCCGCGTCCTGCCCGGACCTCCGGGGGCAGAAGGTCGACCTGGGGTCGCTCGGGAGCGCCCAGGTTCCCGCCACTGCTCCGCGGCTTGGGCGAGGCCTTCGCGAGTACCGATGTCATGCTGCAACTCCATGTGCGAGTCCGATGGGAAGCGCCATGCGGGACTCGTGGCCGACGAAGCGGTCACGGCCACCGATGCCCTTGGCGACCTGCAGGCCACCGACGGGGTCGCCGAGCGTCACGCTCAGGCGGCTGGCGCTGGCGAGGAACTGACCGAGTCCGGGCAGGTGCGCGCCGCCACCTGTGAGAGCAACGACGTCGATCGGCGTCCCGCCCTGCGAACCGGTGAAGAACGAGAAGGTGTTGCGTACTGCTTCGACGAGGTTCTGGGACACGTGCGCGAGTGCCTCCGCACCGTCAGCGTGCTCAGGCTTGGACGTCATGCCGACTCCGAGCTCGCGTTTGAGCGTCTCGGCGTCCGAGTTCGAGATCCCGAGTGCGCGAGCGACAGCATCGGTCGCATCCTGTCCACCCGACGGGAGGGCACGCACGAACCGAGGGACTCCGTTCGCGACGATGACGACGTTCGTGATCCGCGCACCGATGTCGACGAGCGCGGCAGTCTGTCGGCCGAGCGGCCCACGTGTCATGCCGCGCAGGAGCGCGAACGCGTTGAGATCGACCATGACCGGGTGGAGCCCGGCCGCCTCGACCGCGAGGACGTTGGCCGCGACGGTGTCGCGGGCGGCGGCCACGAGCAGGCCGTCGAGTGTGCGGCCCGCGTCTCCGTCGTACTCGTCCGTCGGGTAGAAGTCGAGGAGCGCGTCGTCGGTCGACATCGGCAGCATGTCCTGCACCTGGTAAGGCAAGGAGGCTCGAAGCTGGGGCATCGGCATCCAGGGGAGGGAGAGCTCACGCACGGCCACGCGCTGGTTGCCGATACCGAGGATGACGTCCTTCGTCCGGAACTTCCCCTTCGCCCACAGCTCCTTGAGAGCGGACGAGACCGCGCCCTGATCGGCGACCTCACCGTCACGGATCGCGCCCAACGGGAGGAGAACCTCGTCATAGGCGACCAGCGTGCCGCCGGACTTGCCGGAACCGAAGTCGATCTCGGCGGCTCGGACGGCTGTCGTGCCGATGTCGAGCCCTACAGGTCGATGCTTGGCCACACTGGTCCCCTCTCGGCGGAATGCTCGTTCGGTGGTTTATCGGCACCGCGCGCCATCCCTTTAACGTTGCCGAGGGTGGATTATCTGGCGAAGCTCACATGAGGCCGAGGTAGGCCGACCAGAGCGCCTCGCCGCAGCCGATACCCAGTGCGGTACCGACGATCATCCAGGGGCCGAAAGGAATACCGCTCTTCCGGTCAGCCCGACGCAGGACGAGGAGAACGATGGAGAACACACCACCGAGCAGGAATGCACCGAACGCGCCGACGACGAGCGCCCCCCAGCCGACCCAACCGAGCGCCATGCCGAGAACTCCGGCGAGCTTGACGTCGCCGAATCCCATCCCGCCGGGATACATGGCCATCGCGACGAAGTAGAAGGCGTAGAGCCCTGCTCCCCCGATACCCGCGCGGAGGAGCGAGCCCCAGTCCTCGCCGACCCACGCTGCGAGCATCAGCAGCACAGGAAGCACGACGTAGGCGGGCAGGACGATGGCGTCCGGGAGGCGACGGACATCGATGTCGATGAGGAGGAGGGCGACGCAGATCGCTGCTAGGTAGAGGAACGCCGGCAGGGACCCGGTGAGGTCGAACCGAAGCGCCACACCAACGAAGAGCGCGGCGGTACCTGCCTCGACGAGCGGGTACCGCAGCGAGATCGGTTCCGCGCAGCCGCGGCAGCGACCTCGGAGCAGCACCCAGGACAAGACCGGGATGTTGTCCCGTGCTGAGATCGCCTGCCCGCACCCCGGGCATGCGCTGGGTGGACGGACGACCGATTCACCGCGAGGGACGCGCCAGATCACGACATTGAGGAAGGAGCCGACGAGAAGCCCGAGCAACGCGACTGCACCGAGGGCGGCCCACCACAGCGTCGGGTCGCTCTCTCGCACGGCTAGTTGACCAGCTCTCGATAGTCGTCGAGTGATGCAGTCTGGGCGGTGGGCGGCGCGTTCCACTTCTGAGCGGGTTCGCCCGTGCACTCCGCGACGATGATCGTAGACCAGTTGCCCCACTTCGGACCGATCGAGGCGCAACGGCCGTAGCTGTCGACGAGCGTCCAGCTCGTGGCGTAGGTCCCCGTGTCCGCGTTGCGTGTCCACGCGAAGTCCGTCCCCGAACAGCTGCTGCTCAAGGTGACGTAGGCAGGGGTGGCTGCGGTGCTCGCGGTCCGAGAGGTCTTCAGGCAGTACTTCTGCGAGCTGTTCTTGTTCTGCAGGACGTAGATGTTCTGGGGACCGCGAGAGCCCTTCTTGTCCATCGGTTCGTTGTAGAACCACATGTGGTTCCAGGCGAGGTTGCCACCCCCTGAGCTCGGGTCTTGCTTGCACGGATAGACGATCATGAACTCCTTGCCGACCTGCTCATCAGTGACATCGAAGCAGCGTCCGAACTCGAGGAAGTTGACGATCTGGTTCGTCGCCGCGGACGCCTTGGCAGCGCCGACCCTGGCGTCCGGGTCGAATGAGGACCACGCTGCGTTGCTCCCGCACGCGCCGACCATGAGCTTGCGCCCGAGAGGGTCGGCGTTGGTCGACGCGCCCGTGCCGAGGCAGAAGCTCGAATAGTTCGTGTTCCCAGCGTTCTGGACCTTGAACTGTGCGCCACCGTGCCAGGAGAAGAGCTGGTTGCTCGCACCGGTGCACGGCTGGAGAGTGGCGTTGACCGAGCCGCTGGAAGGGCGACCCGTGATGCAGAGCGGAGTTGCTCCGGCGAGATCGGTCACCGCGAGGTGGATCCCGTAGTCGTCCTTCCAGCTCCACAGACGTCGGGGGTCGTCGGTGCGGCACTGCTCCGCGGAGACGTAGGTGATCGTCGAGCCGGCCGCCTGGCCGTCAGCCTGGAGGCATGCGCCGACACCGTACGAGTAGATCGCTCCACCCTCGATGTTGTTGTTGATGACCTGGAACGTGTAGATGGTCTCGAGCGCGCGGTCTCCCGCCGTGCTCGCGAGGCCGGGAACTCCTGAGTCGAGCCCTTCCGAAGAGATGACGGCGAAGCCCGGAGCGATCGTGAGGCCCGTCGCTCCACACGGGATCACGTTAGCGGCGCGCCATGCGGCGCTCTGGCCCTTGGGGTCCTCGTCGAAATAGGTGACCTGGACCTTGTACGAGTAGTCGCTCGACACGCCGTTCACCGCGCCCTGTACGGTGCACGGCAGCTTGCGCGGGTCGCCGAGGACCTGGTGGCTGATGGCGTCGACCGACGTCGCTGAACGCATCTGGCTGAGCGCCGCGTCGATCCCGGCTTCAGCAGCCACGATGGTCCGGCTGTTCTTCGCCGCGAACATCGTCGGCTGCACCTGGGCGACGACCACCCCGAGCATGAGGACGCTGAGCGCCCCGAGGACCATGATGAGCAGGACTGCCGTCATGAGGGCCATGCCCTCCTCGTCGTCGGTGCGCTTCGTCTCGTCCAACCGGAGTGCTCTCACGGGCGTCCCGTTCCTGATTGCTGGCACACGGGCGTATCGCTCGCGCCATTGTTGTCGATATCGGCATTCGTCGTTGTCGAGGTGTCTGTGTTCCGTGCCACGAACTGGGAGTCGAGCTGCGCGCCCTTCCGGGCGTCGGGACCACCGGCACCGGGCCCCACGTCGAGGAAGACTCGCAGCTGTTGGCTCGCATTGATCGAACCGGCTGGCGTGAACTCGAAGGGCTTCTGTGTCGCCAGGTCGTTGCGAACCCGGTTGGCGAGGGTGGACCACGCGGACGGGGACGCACCTGACGTGACGTTCGCCCAGGTCCGGCGCTCGATCGTCCCCGTGGCTGGGACGTAGCGCCACTGCGTGCACATCGGCTGCTTGCCGGCCTCGACCGCGCTCACGAGGTACTCCACGTAGTATGCGCCGCTCGAGCCGGTGCCCGGCCGGTTGATCGCCGAGGCGTAGCGGACCTCTCTGTCAAGACGCTGGAAGACTCGCCGCACCTCGTCGCCGGCGTCCGCAACGGCTTGTGCTCGTGCCGTGTTCTTCGTCATGACCACGATCCCGGCCATGAACACGGCGATGACGACCGTGAAGATCCCCATCGCGACGATGAGCTCGACGAGAGTCATGCCCGTATCGTCGCGCTCCTGGTCCCGGCGAGTACGTCGAAGGCGCATCATCGTCGCACCGGGACAGTGACGGTGGCCGCGGGTGTCGCGAAGGTCTGCGCACCGAACGTCATCGTGACCGTGTAGGAGAAGGTGCACTCAGCGTTTCTGTCTCCGCCGGACCACCGAGGCTTCGTGAACTGGAAAGCACCGGCGGTCGTGTCGGACCCGACGGCCACTGCAGCGTTCTGAGAGACCGACGCTCCCCACCCCAGTGAGCAGACCGGTACACCAGTCACTGCATAGGTGACCCCCGAAGCGCTCGCGCTCGGGACGTTGCCACTGACAACGTTGATCGTCTGAGCAGAGTTCGACGAGATTTGGGAACTGAGCTCATAGGGGTTCGCAACCGGGGTGACTCGGATCGTCGCGGTCTTCGTCGCTGAGCGACCACCTGCGGCGTCCTCGATCTGGAACGTCAGCGTGTAGAACCCGACAGTGTTGGCCACGGGCCGGTAGGTCACCGAGGTCGTGCCGCTGCCCGCGAGCTGCCCGATACCCGCAGTCGTCCCGGGCGCCTGACTCACGTTCGCCCCCGACATGACGTGGACCTTGTAGGTGGTCGGAACGCCGGCTGCCTCCTGGATCTTCAGACGCGTCGCTCCTGGACTCAGAGTGGCGGGGACGTCGACCACGACGTCTGCTGCCGGGAGCACCGGTGCGGTCACGGACACCGAGACGGTCGCCTCTGTGCTCTCCTGCGCAACGGCGTCCGTCACGATGTACGTGAAGGTCGCGGTGCCCGTCGGGGCGGAGGCGCTCGCAACGAAACGGATGTCGCTACCGATGACGGTCGCCGTGCCGTAGGAGCCGTTCGGCGGTGCCGTGATCTTCGGGACGATTCCAGTTCCGATGTCGTTTGCGGCCACCGGGATCGTCACCGCCGCGCCCTTCGCGACGGTGGCCGTGTCGTTGGTCGCCCTCGGCAGGATCATGAGGCTGACGATCGCCTCGTTGGAGTTGCGTCCCTGGGCGTCACGCAGCTTGTACGTGAACTCGACCGGGCCTGAGTAGTTCGTGGGCGGGGTGTAGTTGATCGCGCCCATCTTGGTGCCGCTCGTGATCACCGCGGCGGCTCCGTACGGAGGCGCGGTGAGGATCGTCGTCGGGTTGCTCGTCACGGTCGTGATGACGTCGTTGGCGAGAACCTCGATCATCGAGATGGCACCGCCTGCGGTGTAGGTAGCCGCATCGTCGTACGCGACGGGCTTCGTGGAGAGGTTCCAGCTCGCGTCGGCAGTCGGGTCGATGAGCGCGCTGAGCCGGTACGTGCACGTGCCTGAGTCGCACTGGTCCGACGTACCGGCGTCCCACGTCACGACGACAGTGGTGCGGTACATGAGCACGCCACCACCGAGGTTCGTCGCTGTGCAGGACTGGTTGCCGGCACTCGCCGCCGCGGGTCGGTAGCAGGTGCCCACGAGCGTCACGACGTCGAAGTCCATTCCGGACACCGTTGTCTGACGGACCTGCTTGAGTGCGTCGTTCGTGTGGCCTGCCTGCGGGGTCACAAGATCCCAGGCGGCATTGGTCTGTGCCGTGTCCTGAGGGTCAGCTGCCGCCCAGATGGCATCGACGTCAGCCTTCGACCGTCCGATGAGGAGGCCGCTCGTGGCTGCGGCGGAGGCAGGCCGCGGGTCTATGGACCGCGCGAGCTCCATGCCTTGCGTCGCGACCGTCGATGCGGCCTGCGTGCGCTGGAGGTGGGAGGTGTTCTGCGCTCCGCGCACGAAGAAGAGAAGAGCCCCGGCGGCAACGATGCCGATGAGGAAGAGGGCGACGACGACCTCGATGAGGGAGAAGCCGTCATCGTGCGCTCGGGCGCTCGCGCCACCTGGGGTGACGTCGACGCCCCGTGAAGCTGGACTCACCGGTGGCTCCTCAACATAGGTCTGAAGAAACTGCCTGTGGGGGGAAGGTGCTCCGCACCCACCCCCCACAGACGCTACTCACGAGCTGATGTCACGTGCAGTCGACGACGCCCTTGGCCTGGAGTCCGCCGGAGCCGCTCTTGTAGACCCAAGCCTGGGTCGCCTTGCCGCCGTCCGCTGAGCCCACGAGGCAGTAGCTCTCGCCGCTCACGGTGCCGGTGACTGTATTTCCGGTGCTGATCTTGACCGTAGTGGCAGTTCCCGTTGCTGGCGTGAGGGTCGTGGTGCCGGAGGCACCGGTAACGGCCGGGTATGCCTGAGCATCTGTATAGGCCGTTTCCATCTCGTTCGCCACGGTGCGCAGATCGGACTTGATCGCCGAGTCGACGGCCTTCTTGCGCTGGTTCATGAACACCGGGATCGCGATCGCGGCGAGGATACCGATGATGATGATGACGACGAGGAGCTCGATGAGCGTGAAGCCCTTGTCCTTCTCGTTCATGGACTTGTGGATGCGAGCAATCATGATGACCTCTGTCTCAGATCGAAGGGAGATGGACGAGCGCGAATCAGACGCAGGTGGTCACGGACTTCGGCTGGAGACCGCCCGCAGCACTCTTGTAGACCCAAGCCTGCGTCGCCTTGCCGGAAGCCGCGGACCCAACGAGGCAGTACGCCTCGCCCGAGACCGTTCCCGTCACGCTGTTGCCAGTCGAGAGCTGCACGGTAACGGCGGGTGAAGCGCCGGTGAGTGTGGCTACGGAGCCGGTGGTCGTGACACCCACGTACGCCTGAGCGTCGGTGTAGTACGTTTCCATCTCGTTCGCCACGGTGCGCAGATCGGACTTGATCGCCGAGTCGACGGCCTTCTTGCGCTGGTTCATGA
>NZ_JBDYKL010000040.1:0-45989 GCF_040012415.1 Sanguibacter sp. 25GB23B1 | reverse complement strand
GCGATCTCCGTCGTGCCGGTGCTCGTCGTCTACCTCGTGTTCCAGAAGCGGTTCGTCGCAGGAGCGGCCAGCGCCGCAGTGAAGGGATGAGCGTCATGACGCGCGACAGCAAGAGAGACGGCCTCGCTGAGGCCCGACCGGGGGCCGTGGTCACCGGCGCCGGGTACCGGATCACCGTCCTGACCAGCCGGCTCGTGCGCATCGAGCGGCACCCGGACGAGACGTTCACGGACCTGCCCACGCAGACGGTGCAGAGCCGTGCGTTCGAGGTGCCGGACTTCGCGATCGAGCGGCACGGCAACGGTCTGGAGCTGTGGACCGAGCACCTGCACGTCAGCTACGACGGTGAGGCGCTCACGCCGGGGGGCCTGTCCATCACGCTGCGCCACCGCGCGCAGTCCGCACACACCACCACGTGGCGCTATGGAGACGACCTCTCGCCCGGCACGCCGGGGGCGGGCAACCTCGGTGGCACAGCGCGGACGCTCGACGAGATCGACGGGGCGTGCCCGCTCGAGCCCGGGCTGCTCGCCACGTACGGGTTCTCCGTCGTCGACGACTCCCGCACCGCCGTGCTCACCCCGGACGGGGAGGTCCGCCCCCGCCCGACCGGCGGACAGGACCTGTACTTCTTCGGTTACGGGCTCGACCACCGCGCGGCGCTGGCCGACTTCTTCCGCCTCACCGGACCGAACCCTCTGGTCCCGCGGTTTGTCCTGGGCAACTGGTGGAGCAGGTTCCACCGCTACTCCGCCGACTCCTACCTCGAGCTCATGGACCGGTTCGAGGCCACCGGCCTGCCGTTCTCCGTCGCCGTGATCGACATGGACTGGCACCTCGTCGACATCGATCCCGCGCTGGGCAGCGGGTGGACCGGCTACTCGTGGAACCGGGAGCTCTTCCCTGAGCCTGAGGCGTTCCTCGCGGCGCTGCACGACCGCGGGCTGGCCGTCAGCCTCAACGTGCACCCAGCCGACGGCGTGCGACGGCACGAGGACGCGTACGCCGACATGGCACGCGACCTGGGGCGCGATCCCGACGACGGTCGAGGGATCGCCTTCGACATCACGTCACCGACCTTCGTCGACTCCTATCTCGCCCGGCTCCACCACCCGCACGAGGCCATCGGCGTGGACTTCTGGTGGCTCGACTGGCAGTCCGGCGGCGCGTCCAAGGTTCCCGGGATCGATCCCCTGTGGATGCTCAACCACCTCCACTACCTCGACTCCGGACGCGACGGCCGGCGGCCGCTCACCTTCTCCCGCTATGCCGGGGTCGGGTCCCACCGCTACCCGGTCGGGTTCTCCGGCGACACGATCGTCAGCTGGGCCAGCCTCGACTTCCAGCCGTACTTCACCGCGACGGCCGCGAACATCGGCTACCACTGGTGGAGCCACGACATCGGCGGGCACATGCACGGCGTCAAGGACGACGAGCTCGCGACGCGGTGGGTCCAGCTCGGCGCCCTCTCGCCGGTCAACCGCCTCCACTCGTCGAGCAGCCCGTTCAACTCCAAGGAGCCCTGGCGCTTCGGTCGCGAGGCAGAGCGCGTCATGGGGCGGTACCTCCGCCTGCGCCACGAGCTCGTGCCCTACCTGTACACGGCGGCCTGGGCATCGCACGCCGACGGTGTCGGTGTGGCCCGGCCGATGTATCACGACTTCCCGTCGTCACCGGAGGCCTATCAGGTGCCGAACCAGTACCTCTTCGGCGCCGACCTCCTCGTCGCTCCCATCACGCGTCCGGCCGACCAGCAGACCGGCCTCGCCGACGTCCGCGCGTGGCTGCCCGAGGGCACCTGGTTCGACGTGGTGTCGGGGCTGCGCTACGAGGGCGGGCGGACCGTCGTCCTCCACCGGGACCTCGAGGAGGTGCCGGTCCTCGCCCGTGCCGGATCGGTGCTGACTCTTGCTGCCGACTCGACCGCGGACGTCACGAGCAGCGCTCCGGCCCTCGCTGTCCGGCTCGTCCCCGGAGGCGACGGGCGCGCCCTGCTGCACGAGGACGACGGTGGGGCCCACGTCGAGCTCGCGGACCGGTACGAGACGGCCTTCACGCTCACGTGGCGGTCGGACAGCGAGGGCAGGGCGGACGCCAGCCTCCGCATCGATCCCCCCCGGGGCCCCGCCGCGCCACCGCGCCGTCGGCTCATGCTCGACGTCGCCGGGGCGTCGTCGGTCGACGGGGTATCGATCGGAGGTGTATCGATCGGAGGTGTATCGGTCGGGACCGACGCTCGCCCGGACGCCACGGCGCCGACGGCCGTCGAGCAGCGCCCCTCCCCGAGCGAGCTCGGAGCGGCCACCCGCGTCGACCTGGGCGTCGTCGACCTCTCGGAGGGCCTCGTCGTCGAGCTCACGGGCATCCAGCTCCGCGTCCCCGACGCAGGGGAAGCGGTCTTCGACGTGCTCGACCGAGCCCAGATCGCGTTCAGCCTCAAAGAGTCCGCCTACGCCGCTGCCCGGAACCTCCGCGGCAGAGCCCGGGTCGAGGCACTCCACGCCCTGGACCTGCCCGGAAACCTGTTCGGAGCAATCCTCGAACGACTACCCGACGACGCCCTCTGATCGACCCGTTCGCGCCGCGGGCCGACCGGTCCGCGGCGCGACACGTCAGCACACCACGTTTCAGCACACCACGTTTCAACGAGGAGACGAAGATGACCTGGAGAAACCATCCGGCCCGTCGCACCACAGCGGCTGCGGGCGTGCTCGCGGCGTCGCTGCTGATCGGGATGGTGCCGGCGACCGCTGCCGCGCCACCCTCAGCACCCCCGCCGTCCGCACGGCTGCAGTCGGCACCGGCGATTCCCGGGGGCGTCGGCGCACGCGTCCCGTTCATCGAGCACGAGGCGGAGGATGCACAGGTGCACGGGACGGTCATCGGACCGGACCGCGCCTACGGCACGCTCGCAGCCGAGGCGATCGGGCGCCAGGCGGTCCAGCTCGACACACAGGGCGAGTACGTGGAGTTCACCCTGACGAAGCCGGCGAACGCGCTCAACCTCCGCTACAGCATCCCCGACTCCGCCGACGGTGCGGGCATCGACGCGACCCTGGGCGTCTACGTCGACGGGCAGCGGATCCAGTCCCTGGCCCTCACATCACGGTACTCCTGGTACTACGGGCAGTTCCCGTGGACGAACGACCCCGCCGACGGCGGTCGTCGCCACATGTATGACGACAGCCGCGTGCTCCTCGGCGAGACGTACCCGGCCGGCACCGCTGTGCGCCTCCAGGTCGGGGAACAGGACGTCGCACCCTGGTACGTCGTCGACGTGGTCGACTTCGAGAAGGTCGCGGCGCCGACGACGATGCCCCGCGGCGCCGAGTCGGTCGTCGCGTACGGCGCGGACCCGACCGGGGTGAACGACTCGTCCGACGCCATCCAGGCGGCGCTCGACGCAGCCTCCGGGACAGGGCGCACGGTGTGGCTACCTGAAGGCACCTTCCTCGTGACGCGGCACCTCCTCGTCGACCGCGTGACCCTGCGGGGCGCAGGACAGTGGCGAAGCACCTTGACCGGCGACGGTGTGGGTGTCTTCGGGCGCGAGGCCACCGAGGGCGGATCGAGCGACGTCCACCTGTCCGACTTCGCGATCTTCGGCGAGGTGCGCGAGCGCAACGACACCGATCCGAAGAACGCCATCGGCGGCGCTCTGAGCCGGTCCACGGTCGACAAGGTGTGGATGCAGCACACGAAGGTCGGGATCTGGGTCACCGGACCGATGGACGACTTCACCGTGACTCGCTCCCGGATCCTCGACCAGACGGCCGACGGCATCAACTTCGTCACCGGGGTCACGAACTCGTCCGTCAGCGACACCTACGTACGCACCACGGGCGACGACGGGCTGGCCATGTGGTCGCTCGGCCAGATCAACGCCGACAACACCTACACCCGCAACACGGTCAAGGCACCCACGCTCGCGAACAACATCGCCATCTACGGCGGCCGTGACATCACGGTCTCGCGCAACCTCGTCACGGACACCCTCACGCAGGGCGGCGGCATCCAGATCGCCAACCGGTTCGGCGCCCTGGCCCACGAGGGCACGACGACCGTGAGCAGGAACCACCTCCTGCGCACCGGGAGCCTCGACCTGTTTACTCACATCGGCAACGGGGCGCTGTGGTTCTGGGCCGGGGACTCGCCGCTCACGGCCGCGCTCGACGTCCGCGGCAACATCATCGAGGACAGCTCCTACTCGGCGATCCAGTTCTTCGACCAGTCGGTGACAGGTGCGGTCTTCAACGACACGACCATCCTCGGTGCCGGAACCTTCGCCCTGCAGCTCAACGCCTCGGGATCGGCCTCGTTCCGCAAAACCTCGGCGTCAGGCCTGGGCACCGGCGGGGTGTACGACTGCTCATCGGGCTTCACCGTCGTCGACGCAGGCAAGAACACGGGCTGGGCGGACTCCACCTGCGGGTACCCGGCAGCGGGACCTCTTGAGGTCACCGGCCTCGGAGAAACCCTGGAGTTCGCGACCGAGGGCGACGTCGCCCTGAGCGATCCGCAGGCTGTGACCATCACCAACCCGACGGCCGAACAGGTGCGCCTGGCTTCGGTGAGCATCACAGGATCCTTCACGCTCGACCACACGTGCGACGCCGAGCTCGCCCCGGGCGCCTCGTGCGTCGCCACCATCGCGTTCGCACCGACCCCGCGGGGGGAGCGCGTCGGAGCACTCACGATCTCGGACGGGACGCCGGCCGGCCGGTACCAGGTGTATCTACGCGGCGACGTCCTCAACAGCCCTGACGGGAACCTCGCCGCGTCCCGCCCGGTCGTCACCAGCGGTGAGGTACCAGGATGCTGCGGCGGTACGAACGCCGTGGACGGCAGCACCACGACCTACTGGGAGAGCACGAACGACTCGTTCCCGCAGACGCTGGCTGTCGACCTCGGCCGGCCCAGCGACCTGGCCCGCATCGTGCTCCAGGTGACACCGGGGTGGGGCACGCGCACCCAGGTCATCGAGATCCGCACGAGCACGGACGGGCAGACGTGGACCACTGCCGTCCCTGCGACCGAGTACGTGTTCGACCCCGCGGTGGACGACAACCGGGTCACCGCGCTGCTCCCAGGAGCATCGCAGCAGCAGCACGTGCAGATCGAGGTCACCGCCAACAGCGGGTGGCCTGCCGCGCAGGTCGCCGAGATGGAGGTGTACTCCTTCTGACCAGCAGCCCAGCAGGACGTCGAGCGCCTCGCGGAACCGCGGGGCGCTCGACGCGCGAGGGGCGAGGTCAACGGGTGGACATCCGAGCAGGCTCACCGAGCCCCCTCGACTACGCCGAGTCACGCACCACGAGGACGGGATCGAAGACGACCGACGACGGTCGTCGCTGCGGATCGGCGATGTGCTCGAGCAGGAGCCGCGCCATCTCGGCAGCCATCTCTTCGATCGGCTGACGGATCGTCGTCAGGGCCGGGCGGCACAGCGCGGCCAGCGCGGTGTCGTCGTACCCGATGACGGCGACGTCTTCGGGGACTCGGCGACCGCGAGCCCGCAGGGTGTGCAACGCTCCCAACGCCATGAGGTCGTTGGACGCGAACACCGCGTCCAGGTCGGGGGTCTCGTCGAGCAGCGCCTGCATGGCTTCCTCGCCGCTGGGGACCGTGAAGTTCCCGGCAGCCACGGGGATGTAGGCGTGGCCGTGCCGAGCCATCGCGTCACGGAACCCGGTGAGGCGGTCCTGGGCACCTGGCACGTCCTGAGGCCCTGCGATCGCCACGATCGACCGGCATCCCCGGGCGACGAGGTGGTCGGCTGCCAACCGCGCACCGTCGTGGTTCGCCATGTCGACGAAGCTGATGGGGATCGACCGCGGTGGCCGTGCGAACAGCACTGCGGGGAGCCCGGTGTCGATGAGCAGCTGAGACAGCGGGTCGTCGGGGCGGGTGGTGACGAGGAGCGCGCCGTCGACGTTGCCCTGGCGCACGAAGGAGAGCGCCTGGTCTCGCGTCTCTGCCGTGTCGACGAGCATGAGGACGGGGTGGACGTCCCGTGGGCGCAGGGTCCGGATGAATCCACCGACCACACGGCCGAAGAAGGGGTCGTCGAAGAGGCTGCCGACGTCCTGGCCCCCGTCCTCCCAACCCTCGACCGGGTTGCGGTCCGTACCGGCGACGATGATGACGACCGTTCCCGTGCGGCGCGTCACCAGCGAGCGAGCCGCCCGGTTGGGAACGTATCCGGTTGCGACGACCGCATTCATGACTGCGTCGCGGGTACCCGGGGCCACTCGGTGCTTCTGGTTGATCACGCGAGAGACGGTTGCGCGCGAGACGCCGGCGGACCGGGCGACGTCTTCGAGGGTCGGCGGGACCGTCGCCACGAGTTCGTCTTGCATGAACCGACCGTAGCACGATCATGAGAGCGCTCTTACACTGGCCGTCTCCGAGATGCTCAGATCGACCATCTGTCCCGTTCTCGGGTGCGTGAGGGCGCCTCCTGCGAGCGAAAGCGCACCTCTCGTCCGCTTGACACCTATTCAGCACGACTGAATACTGCGGTTGTAAGAGCGCTCTCACACACATCTTCCCCCTGCGGTGTGAGAGCGCTCGCTTCCCTGGCACTGCTCAACGAGGAGCACGCCGCGACGCGAGAGGTACGACCGCATGAGGTCTCAGTCCGCATATCCACACCCCTCCCTTCCACGAGGCACACGTCCCGGGCTCCGGCGTAGCTCGCGTGTCCGCACGTCGTTCGTCGCGATGGCTGCGCTCGCACTGTCGACGTTGTTGGTGCCCGCCGCGACGTCGAGCGCCACCGCAGCCGATCCGTCGACGCTCCTGTCCCAGGGCCGCACCGTGACCGCCTCCTCCGTGGAGAACGCGGACTACACGCCCGCCTCGGCCGCGGTCGACGGCGACCCGACGACTCGCTGGTCCAGCGAGCGGAGCGACCCTCAGTGGCTCCAGGTCGACCTCGGTTCCGTCAGCACCATCGACAAGGTCGTCCTCGAGTGGGAGACCGCGAGAGCGACCGCGTACACCATCGAGGTGTCCGACGACGGGATGCGGTGGTCGACCGTCCACGCGACGGACGCCGCCCCCGGAGGCCGAGAGACGCTCGAGGTCAGCGGCGAGGGTCGGTACGTCCGCATGCTCGGCACCGCGCGGGCGAACGGCTACGGCTACTCGCTCTGGGAGTTCCAGGTGTACGGCACGCCAGGGTCCAACACCCCCACCGACCCCACCGACCCGACCGACCCCACCGACCCGCCTGACCCGACGGACCCGATCGATCCCGGCCCGGTCGACCCTGGCCACCCGAACCAGCCTGGGCCGTTCACCACGCCGAGCGTCGTGGAGGTCACCGGCGGAGACGGAGCCTGGGGCCTGGAGGTCGACGGCGAGCCGTTCACGGTCAAGGGCATGACGTGGGGTCCGTCGTTCAGCACGGCGAACCACTACCTCCCGGGGCTGGTCGCCATGGGTGCCAACACCATCCGCACCTGGGGCACGGGCGCCGACACGGTGCAGCTCCTCGACGCCTCGGCCGCCCACGGTGTCCGCGTGATGAGCGGCTTCTGGCTCCTGCCCGGAGGGGGCCCCGGCTCCGGCGGGTGCATCGACTACACGACCGACGCCGACTACAAGGCCACCACCAAGGCAGACATCCTCAGCTGGGTCGAGACCTACAAGAACCACCCGGCGATCCTCATGTGGAACGTCGGCAACGAGTCGCTCCTCGGCCTGCAGAACTGCTACTCGGGCGAGCAGCTCGAGGCGAACCGCAACGCGTACGCGGCGTACGTGAACGAGGTGACGCAGGCGATCCACCAGATCGACCCGAACCACCCGGTCACCTCGACGGACGCCTGGACCGGAGCGTGGGACTACCTCAAGGACAACGCCCCCGACCTCGACCTCCTCGCCGTGAACTCCTACGGCGACGTGTGCAACATCCGCGACACCTGGACGGCGGGCGGGTTCGACAAGCCCTACATCGTCACCGAGGGCGGAGCCGCAGGTGAGTGGGAGGTTCCCGACGACGTCAACGGCGTCCCGGACGAGCCGACCGACCTCGAGAAGGGCCAGGCCTACGTCAAGTCGTGGAAGTGCATCACGGACCACGAGGGTGTGGGCCTCGGAGCGACGTTCTTCCACTACGGGATCGAGGGCGACTTCGGCGGCGTGTGGTTCAACGTCATCCCGGGCGACAACAAGCGGCTCGGCTACTACTCCCTCGCGCAGGCGTGGGGCGTGCCCGCCGGCGCCAACACCCCGCCGCGCATCACCTCGATGACCATCCCGGGCTCGACAGCGATCGAGGCCGGCGCCACGGTCACGCTGGACGTCGACGTCACGGATCCCGACGGCGACCCGTTGCAGCGCTTCGTCTTCCTCAACAGCAAGTACATCAACGACGCCGGAGGCCTGGCGGCGGCGACCTTCACGACGACTCCGTCGGGCGCGCTCCAGCTCACGGCGCCGCAGACGCTCGGGGTGTGGAAGGCCTATGTCTTCGTCGAGGACGGCAAGGGCAACGTCGGGGTCGAGACGAAGTCCTTCCGCGTCGTCGCTCCCGCGGTCGACGGCACCAACCTCGCTCAGGGCAAGCCGGCCACCGCGTCGTCATTCGACCCGTGGGGGGCCGACTACACGCCCGGTCGTGCCACCGACGGCGACGCCGCGACCCGGTGGGCCAGCGCGTGGGAGCCGGCGCAGTGGTTCCAGGTCGACCTCGGCAGCGTGCAGTCGTTCGACCACGTCCAGCTCGTCTGGGAGACCGCGCACGCCACGTCGTACGACGTCCAGACGTCGGTGGACGGCACCACCTGGACGACCGTCCGCTCCGTGACCGCCGCCGACGGTGGCATCGACAGCCTCGATGTCACAGGATCCGGCCGCTACGTGCGGCTCAACCTCACCGAGCGCGGCACCGCATACGGGTACTCGCTCTACGAGGTCGGCGTCTATCAGACGCGCTGACCCTGTCCGCTCGTCCCGGTTCTTCACCGACACCACAGGAGGCCTCATGCATCGCCATGCCCTGACACGTCCTCACCGACCCCCCCGGTCACCACGCCGGGCCCGTACCTCGCTCATCGGCTCGTCGCTCGCGACCGCCGCTCTCGTGCTCGCCGCCGTCGCGGGCCCCGTCACCACCGCGGGCGCCGCCGACGACGCCCTCATCTCGACCGGCAAGGCCGCCATCGCCTCGAGCTCGGAAGCCGACAACCTCGGGCCGCGCTACGCGGTCGACGGCGACCCGCAGACCCGATGGGCCAGCAACGCCGCCGACGACCAGTGGTTCCGCATCGACCTCGGCGCACCGGCCACGATGACGACGATCGTGCTCGACTGGGAGTCTGCGTACGGCAAGGACTTCGTCATCCAGACGTCCGACGACGCGGTCACCTGGCGGACCGTCGCCACGGTGACCGGTGGTACCGGCGGGCGACAGGCCGTGGACGTCTCCGCGTCCGGCCGGTACGTCCAGCTCGTCGCCATCGAGCGTGGGACCGACTACGGCTACTCGCTCTGGGAGCTCGAGGTCTACGGATCGGGGGGGGCGGCCAGCACCGACCCGGAGGTTCCCGACTTCGACGACGAGGTCACGCACCACGAGTTCCAGGCGAACTGCACCACCTCGCACCTGGCACCGGACGACCCCATCGTCTTCCCAGGACAGCCGGGCCGCTCCCACCTGCACACGTTCGTCGGGAACACCTCGACGGACGCTCACTCCACGCTCACGTCCCTGCAGGCCGCCGGGGAGACCACCTGCACCGTCCCGGCGGACCTCTCGGCCTACTGGTTCCCGACGCTCATGGACGGCGACACCCCTGTCGTCCCGAACATCGCCGAGACGATCTACTACAAGTCCGGGATCGTCGACTACAAGAAGGTCAAGCCCTTCCCGCTCGGGCTGAAGATCCTCGCCGGCAACATGATGGCCACCGAGGCGCAGTTCCGCGACGCCCCCGGGGCCGTCGAAGGGTACGAGTGCGGCGACGTCTCGAACTCCTACAGCATCCCGTCCTTCTGCGCCGAGGGCAGCCAGCTCAACCTGCGCTACCAGGCACCGAGCTGCTGGGACGGGGTCAACCTCGACTCCCCTGACCACACGAGCCACATGGCCTACCCCGTGGACGGCCAGTGCACCCTCTCCCACCCCGTCGCTGTCCCCATGCTGGAGTTCAAGATCGGATGGCCCAAGAGCGGCGACATGTCCCAGGTGCGCCTCGTCAGCGGCGCCGACAGCTCGTGGCACTTCGACTTCATCAATGCCTGGGACCCCGCGACGCTGGACGCCCTCGTCAAGCACTGCATCAACGGCGGGCTCCAGTGCGACCCGAGCGGCTACGACCAGTACAAGCCGCACCGCGGCGGCGTGCTCGACGGGAACCTCGAGCTTCCCTGAGCCGGGCGCCCCGTCTCTGATCCACCACCAGACCGATGTCAACGACGACAGAGAAGAAGGACATGCAACTCAACTCACGAACGAGAACCTCCTGGGCCCCCTTGGCCCTCGCGGTCGCACTCAGCGGAACCTGCCTGGTCGTCCCAGGAGCATCAGCACAGATGCTCACGGGCGAGGTGACGACCGCGCTCGACCCCGGACCCGTCGTGGCGGCGGAGGCCGCAGCGACGCTCCTCTCGCAGGGGAAGCCGGTCACGGCGTCGTCCTCCGAGGGGGCGGGTATCGCGGCGGCCCTGGCCGTCGACGGTGACGGCGGCACGCGCTGGTCGAGCGGCTTCACCGACACCGAGTGGATCCAGGTCGACCTCGGCAGCAGCGTCGACATCTCCCAGGTCGTCCTCGACTGGGAGAACGCGTACGGCAAGGCGTTCACCCTCCAGACCTCCGACGACGGCACCACCTGGCGGACCCTGCACAGCGTGACGAACGGCACCGGTGGCGTGCAGACCCTCGACGTCGAGGGCAACGGACGCTACGTGCGGATGCAAGGTGTCGAGCGGGCGACCGGCTACGGCTACTCGCTCTGGGAGCTCAAGGTCTTCGGCGGCGCCGTCACGCCACCGCCGGGCGGCGGAGGCGAGTGCGGCACGACGAACGCGGCACTCGGCACGACCGCCACCGCCTCATCCGCCGAGAACGGCGGGACACCAGCATCCGCGGCCGTCGACGGTGACGCCGGCACGCGGTGGGCGAGCTCCGCCAGCGACCAGCAGTGGCTGCAGGTGGACCTCGGCAGCTCGCAGGACATCTGCGGCGTGGTGCTGCGCTGGGAGGCCGCCTACGGCAAGGCGTTCGACATCCAGACGTCCGAGGACGGTGCCACGTGGACGACGATCCACACCGTCACGGACGGGACGGGCGGGGTGCAGACCCTCGACGTCGAGGGCACCGGACGTTACCTGCGGATGAGCGGAGCTGCTCGGGCCACCGGGTACGGCTACTCGCTCTGGGAGCTCGAGGTGCACACCACGACCACGACGGACGGCCCGGTCCTCCCCGGTGGCGGCGACCTCGGGGAGAACGTCTACGTCTTCGACCCGACCATGCCCACCAGCGAGATCCAGGCCACGCTCGACACGGCGTTCACCGCGCAGGAGTCCGACCAGTTCGGGCCTGGGCGCTACCAGTTCCTCTTCAAGCCGGGCAGCTATGACGTCCACGCGAACATCGGCTTCTACACGTCGATCAACGGGCTCGGCCAGAACCCGGACGACGTGAACATCAACGGCGGCGTGTGGGTCGACGCCCAGTGGTTCGACGGCAACGCCACCCAGAACTTCTGGCGGTCCGCCGAGAACCTCTCGATCACCCCGCACACCGGAGAGGCCCGCTGGGCCGTGTCCCAGGCCGCGCCCTTCCGGCGCATCCACGTCAAGGGAGACCTCAGCCTCGCACCCTCGAGCTACGGGTGGTCCAGCGGCGGGTTCATCGCGGACACCAAGGTCGACGGGACGGTGCGCTCTTACAGCCAGCAGCAGTGGCTCTCCCGCGACAGCGAGTTCGGCGCCTGGGAGGGGTCCGTGTGGAACATGCTCTTCTCGGGCGTCGAGGGGTCACCCCCGCCGAGCTTCCCCAACCCGTCCCACACGGTGCTCGACACGAGCCCGCTCGTGCGGGAGAAGCCCTACCTGTACGCGGAGGGTGACGACTACGCGGTGTTCGTCCCCGAGCTCGCCACGGCAACCCGCGGCACCACGTGGGCGGACGGCGAGACTCCCGGGACGTCGATCCCGCTCGACGAGTTCTTCGTCGCCGACCCCGCCGACTCCGCTGCCACCATCAACCAGGCGCTCGACCAGGGTCTCCACCTGCTCTTCACCCCGGGTGTCTACCACGTCGACCAGACGATCACCGTCGACCGCCCGGACACGGTCGTGCTCGGGCTCGGCTACGCCACGATCATCAACGACGACGGCGTGGTGCCCATGAAGGTCGCGGACGTCGACGGCGTGAAGATCGCCGGCCTCCTCTTCGACGCGGGCACGACGAATGCGCCGGTGCTGCTCCAGGTCGGTGAACCGGGCTCCTCCGCGTCGCACGAGGACAACCCGATCTCCGTCCACGACGTGTTCCTGCGCGTCGGCGGCGCGGTGGGCGGCAAGGTCACCACCGCGATGGAGGTCAACAGCGACGACACGATCATCGACCACATCTGGTCCTGGCGCGGCGACCACGGGCAGGGTATCGGCTGGGACGTCAACACCTCTGCCAACGGCTTCGTGGTCAACGGCGACGACGTCCTGGCCTACGGGTTGTTCGTCGAGCACTACCAGGAGCACAACACGGTGTGGAACGGCGAGCGCGGACGCACGATCTTCTACCAGAGCGAGCTCGCGTACGACCCGCCGAACCAGGCGGCATGGATGAACGGGGACACCCTCGGGTGGGCCTCGTACAAGGTGGGCGACGACGTCACGAAGCACGAGGCCTGGGGAATCGGGGCCTACTCGTTCAACAACGTCGACCCGACCATCGTCACCGAGAGCGGCATCGAGGCTCCGGTCGCACCGGGTGTCCGCTTCCACAACATGCTGACGGTCTCGCTCGGTGGCAACGGGATCATCAACCACGTCATCAACGACACGGGTGATGTGGCACAAGGGACCGACACCATCCCCAGCTACCTGGTGAGCAACCCCTGACCTGAAGGTCGCAGCTCTCGACCAAGACGCCACCCTTGACCTTGCACCACGGTGCAGGGTCGAGGGTGGCGTCATGACACTCCCGAACGCTCTGCGCATCGTCCGCATCTCCGCCGGCTACGACCTCGTCGTCACAGCCGGCTTCGCCTTCTCCTTCACCGCCGTGTCGATCTTCGACGTGCTCGGCGCGCTGCACGCGGAGCTCGGCCTCACCGGCACCCTGCCCGACCCGACCGACCCCATGACGGTGATGTTCGCCAACCTCATGGGCAGCGTCGTGACGGTCTGGGCCGCGTTCAGGATCGTCCGTCCCTCGCTGGCCGCCGGAGCGGCGGACGTGGGGGCACGCGCGCTCTTCTCGCTCGGGATGGTCACCGCGCTGGTGCACGGGGCATCGCCGATCGTGCTCGTCATGCTCGTCCTGGAGGTCGCCTGGGGCGTCGTGCAGGCCGTCGCGATCGTCCAGGGGCACCGCGAGAACGCCGCACGAGCGGGCGGCGTCCTAGTCTCGACCCATGCGCATCGCTGAGCTCGCCGCACGAGCACGGGTCAAGGTCTCGACCGTCCGCTTCTACGAGCGGCGCGGGGTGCTCGCGGCTCCCTCCCGCACGTCGAGCGGGTATCGCGACTACGACGACGCGGCGCTCCGACAGCTCCGGTTCCTGCGCCGCGGGCAGGAGCTCGGCTTCACGCTCGCCGAGCTGGTCGAGTTCACGGAGCTGTCCACAGGTCTGCGGTCCGGCACGGTCGACGCACGCTCCGTGGCCGTCGCCGCGCGAGGGAAGCTCGACGAGATCGACGCGCGGATCGTCGACCTGCACCGCACGCGCGACGCGATCGAGGCACTGCTCAGTCAGCAGTGCCTCGACCCGTCCGCACCGTGCCCCGTCGTCTCCGCGCTGGCGGCGGGCACGGACCATCAGGCCGACCGCGAGGCGGCCGTCCCGTAGGTGTCCCGCGTGCTCAGTGCGCGTCCTGCGCTCTGTGCGGTGCCGTCTCCGCGGGACTCGTCACAGCCGCCTGCGCGGACACGGCCGTGACGCCGCTCGACGACGTGAGTCCCTTCTTGCGCAACGCCCGGGCCCGCTCACCGGCGGAGCGCAGGCGGGGGTTGACGTACTCGTCGATGCCGAAGTTGATGAGCGCGAGGGCCGTGCCCAGGAACGCGATGCACAGGCCGGCGGGCACGTACCACCACCAGAAGTCCGGGAACGCGCCGTTCTGCTGCGCCCAGAAGAGGATGGTCCCCCAGTTGAGGTTGGTGATGGGGATGACACCGATGAAGGCGAGCGTCGTCAGGCCGAGGACAGCCGCGGTGACCGTGCCGACGAAGCTCGACGCGATGATCGCCGTGAGATTCGGCAGCATCTCCACGAGGATGATGCGGTGCAGCGGCTCGCCGTTGGCCCGCGCGGCCTGGACGAAGTCCCGGTTGCGCAGCGACATCGTCTGCGCGCGCAGCACCCGGCCGCCCCATGCCCAGCCCGTGAGCGCGAGGACCCCGGAGATGAGAAAGAGGCTCGGGTTCTCGTACTGGGACGCGACGATGATCATCAGCGGCAGGCCGGGGAGCACGAGGAAGACGTTCGTCAGGGCGGAGAGCGACTCCCCGCGCCACCCGGCCACGTAGCCGGCCGTCACGCCGACGGCGACCGCGATGATCGTCGCGATGATGGCGGAGAGGAAGCCGACCACGAGCACGCCTCGCGTGCCGTAGACGATCTGGCTGAGGACGTCCTCCCCCATGTGCGTGGTCCCGAGCAGGTGCCGGAAGGACGGGGCCTGCTTGAGCGCCTCGAAGTCCTTGTCCAGCGACCCGTACGGCGCGATGAGGTCTCCGAAGACCGCAAGGAGGCAGAAGAACCCGAGGATGCACAGGCCGGTGATCGACTTGCCGTTGCGGAACATCGCGAAGGACTGGGCGAACCGGGTGGCCGCGCGCCGAGCACCCGACGTCCCGGGAGCGGGTGACGGCGCCTCCTGGAGGGTGGCCTCTCCGGTCGCGACCGGGGTCGTGTACGTCATGGTCATGCCTCCGTCTGGCGCGTGCGCGGGTCGAGAGCGGCGTAGGCGACGTCAGCGAGGATGTTCGCGACGAGCACCGCGAGGGTGATGACGAGGAACAGGCCCTGGATGAGCGGGTAGTCCTTCGCGGTGGTGGCGTCGAGGAGGAGCTTGCCGATCCCGGGGTAGGAGAAGACGAGCTCCATGACGAGCGTCCCGCCGACGATGAACCCGAGCGACAGCGCGAAGCTCGACAGCTGCGGGAGGACCGCGTTGCGTGCGGCGTAGCTCACCATGACGCGGCGCGGGCTCAGGCCCTTGGCCTGGGCGACCGTGACGTAGTCCTCGTCGAGGACCGTGATCATCATGTTGCGCATACCGAGGACCCAGCCGCCGAGGGATGCGAGGACGATCGTCAGGGCGGGGAGCGCCCCGTGCTGCACGACGTCGCCGATGAACTCGAGCGTGAAGCCGGGCCGCGCTCCCTTGCTGTAGGCGTGCGAGGCAGGGAACCATCCGAGCGTCGAGGACAGGAGCGCGATGGCGATGAGCCCCATCCAGAAGTACGGGACGGTCGAGAAGAACGTCGCGATCGGGACGATCACGTCGGCGCGGCTCCCCCGCCGCCAGCCGATGAGCGCGCCGAGCGAGGTGCCGAGGAAGAAGCCGAGGATCGTGGCGATCCCCACGAGGCCGACGGTCCACGGGAGGGCGCCGGCGATGACGTCGGCGACGGGAGCGAGACCCTTGGAGAAGGACCGGCCGAGGTCACCGCTGAACATCAGGCCCCAGTAGTCGAGGTACTGCCTCCAGAGCGGGGCGTCCGAGTCGAGCCCGAAGAGGACCCGCAGCGAGTCGATCGCCTCGGGGCTGATCTTGCCCTGGTTCTTCTGGAGATAGGCCGAGACGGGGTCACCCTTCATCATCCGGGGCAGGAAGAAGTTGATGGTGATGGCCGCCCAGGCGGTGAAGAGGTAGAACGCGCCGCGGCGCAGGAAGAATCGCACGGTGTCAGCTCCTCGTCCGCGCGGCGGAGCCACGGCCGGAGAAGTGCTTCTCCGGATCGGGCGACGCATCGCGCAACGCTCGGGTGTAGGGGTGCTGCGGGTCAAGGATGACGTCGTCCGCCAGGCCGCGCTCGACGACCGTTCCGTGGTGGAGCACCATGATCTCGTCGCTGAAGTGACGGGCCGTGGCGAGGTCGTGCGTGATGTAGAGGACCCCGAGGTTGGACTCCCGCTGGAGGTCAGCAAGGAGGTTGAGCACCCCGAGCCGGATCGACACGTCGAGCATGGAGACGGGCTCGTCGGCGACGAGGAGCCCAGGACGGGACGCGAGGGCACGGGCGATGGCGACGCGCTGGCGCTGCCCGCCGGAGAGCTCGTGCGGGCGCCGGTCGATGGTGCTCCCCGGTTCGAGCCGGACACGCTCGAGGAGCCGGACCACCTCGGCCTCGACCTCCTCCCGCGGCACGACGTGGTCGAGCAGCAGCGGGCGCTCGATGTGGTGCCGGACCGTGTGGTACGGGTTGAGCGAGGCGAACGGGTCCTGGAAGACCATGCGCACCTGCTGGCGGTACCGGCGCAGCGCGCGCCCCCGGCGCGGGACCGGGGCGCCGTCGAGGAGGATCTCCCCCGACGTCGCGCGCTCGAGCTGGGTGAGGATCTTCGCGATCGTCGACTTCCCGCTCCCGCTCTGCCCGACGAGGGCGAGCGTGCGTCCGGACGTCAGCGTGAAGCTCACGTCGTCGAGGGCGAGGATGTCTCCGGATCCTCGGACGTGATAGCGCTTGGTGACGTTCTTGAGCTCGAGGGTGGTCATCGGGCTGCCTCTCCTGCGGTGACGACGCGGCCCTGCTCGGAGGTGCCGTCGGAGCCTCGGACGAACGCACCACGGTCGCCGGTGAGGCTCGGGAAGGAGCCGAGGAGGCGGCGCGTGTACTCGTGCTGGGCGTGGTGGTAGATGTTCTCGGCGGTGTCGAGCTCGACGATCCGGCCCTCGCGCATGACGGCGATGCGGTCGGAGATCTCGAGCAGGAGCGGGAGGTCGTGCGTGATGAACACGACCGAGAAGCCGAGCTTGTGGCGCAGCTCGGAGATCTGCTGGAGGATCTCGCGCTGGACGAGGACGTCGAGAGCTGTGGTGGGCTCGTCCATGATCATGAGCTGTGGCTTGAGGGCGAGGGCCATGGCGATCATGACGCGCTGGCGCATGCCGCCGGAGAGCTCGTGCGGGTAGGAGCGCAGGCGGTCCCGACCGACCCCGACGAGGTCGAGCAGCCCGGCGCTCTCCTCGGTCCGCTCGGCGCGGCTCATCTGGGGCCGGTGCGTGGAGAAGACGTCTCCGAGCTGGCGACCGATGTTCAGGACGGGGTTGAGCGCGTTCATCGCGCCCTGGAAGACCATCGACGCCTTGGCCCAGCGGAAGGCCCGCATCTGGCGAGCGTCGAGGGTGTTGAGGTCGACGTCCTCGCCCGAGGCGTCGTGGAAGACGGCGGATCCGGAGGTGATGACGGCGGGCGGCTGGAGGAGGCGCTGGATGCCGTAGGCGAGGGTGGTCTTGCCGCAGCCGGACTCGCCGGCGAGGCCGAGGATCTCGCCGCGGCGCACCGTGAGGGACACGTCGCGGACGGCCTCGACGGGCGGGTCGACGTCGTAGACGACGCTGAAGTCGGTGATGGTCAGCAGAGGTTCGTGGGTCACTCGTGCTCCCGGTGTCAGGGGTGGGCTCGGCGTCGACGATGATGCCGAGCGCGGGTGCTGCTGGTGCTGCGTCGTTCAGTGGTGCTCCGGCGTCACTCGGCCGCTTCGAGCTCGGTGAGGACGAGCACCGAGATCGGCTGCGTCGGGTCGGCCGGAGCGTACGCGTCCTCGTCGCTCGGCCAGCCGACGTAGTTGCGCGTGTTGAACTCCGAGATGAACGGACGCGTGCCGATCGGCATCGTCGGGACCTGCTCGACGAAGATCCGCTGGACGGTCTCCAGGGCGGTCGCGCGGGTGGCGTCGTCCGTCGCGTTGGCGTACTCCTCGAGCGCGGCGGTGGCCTCGGGGTTGTCGAAGCGGCCGAAGTTGAAGTCCGCGGTCTCGCCGAGCGGCTTGAGCCACCGGCCGTCCATCACGTCGCTGTAGAGGTCGTAGGGCGTGGCGCCGGTGTCGGTCCAGTGCAGGATGGCCTGGAAGTCACCGTTCCCCTTGGCGTCCCACCACGTGTCGGAGTCGGGCGTCGTGACGGTGGCCTCCACGCCGAGCTCCTTGACGGAGTCCGCGATGAGGCTGATGCCGGTGACGTAGTCGTTCCAGCCCTGCGGGACGGTCAGCTCGAAGGTCACGGGCGCGCCCGAGGGGTCGACGAGCGTGTCGCCGTCCCACGTGTAGCCGGCCTCGGTGAGGACGGCCCGCGCACCGTCGACGTCGACCTCGTAGACCTCGTCCGCGTAGGCCTCGGCGATGTAGCTGTCGCCCACCGGTGTGGGCAGGCCGGTCACCGACGTGAGGGCGGGGACGCCGCCCTCACGGGCGATGGTGCGGTGCTTCTCCCGGTCGAGGACCATGTTCACGGCGCTGCGGAAGGCGACGTCGTCGAACGGCGCGGTCTTGTTGTTGACGAACATCGTGTCGATGCCGAGGCCCGCAGGCGCCCAGTAGACGTTGTGCTCGGGGTCCTTCTCGAGGTAGGCGGACTCGACGTTCGGGATGAACGCCTGCGCCCAGTCCGCCTCCCCGCTGGCGAGGGCGGTGGTCAGCGCGGTGTTGTCGTTGTAGGAGACGTAGTAGAGGGTCGGCACGGCGAGCTCGCCGCCCCAGTAGTCGTCCCGTGCGGTGAGCTCGACGCTCTGGGTGGTGAACTGCGAGAGCGTGTACGGGCCGGTGCCGACGGGCTCGAGGTTGATCTCGGTCGTCGGGTCCGCGACGGACTCCCACACGTGCTTGGGCACGATGTACTTGTGGAGGACCTTGTCCTGCTTGACGTACATCGAGTTCTCGAAGGTCACGGTGACGGTGTCGCCGTCCCGCACGACGTCGGTCATGCCGAGCGCCGCGGTGTCGAGTGCCGGGGTGTCCTTGAGGAGCTGGTACGTGAACTCGATGTCCTCGGCGGTGAACTCCGTGCCGTCGTTCCACAGGACGCCCTCGCGCGCCGTGAGCGCGACCGACGTGTAGTCGTCGGACCAGACGATCTCGGACGCGAGCCACGGACGGATCTCGGCGGTGGGGTCGACCGTGTTGACGAAGCCGACCGGCTCGAGGATGGAGTTGATGTAGCCGAGCTTGAGGCCGGAGGAGTCTCCGACCCACGGGTTGTTCGACTCGGTGGCGATGGCACCGTCCGGCTTGGCGATCGTCAGTGCGACGCCCTCTCCGGGGCCGGCGGCGGTGCCGTCTCCGGACGAGCAGCTGGTCAGCAGCAGCGCTGCTGCGATCCCGATCGCGGCGGCTGAGGTCTTCACCCTCATGGAACGTCTCCTTGGCTGTGAGGTGCTCCCGCTGGTCGCGGGGGCGGGTCGTGCGGTGGGGTGGTGGGGCGTCGTCGTCGACGTCCCGGTGTCCGCGGGCTCTTCTCTCAGGGGGACAGGACTCCCACCTGGACCGCGGTGTCCAGGCGGAGGTCACGGACGGAGCGTCCGGCACGGAGGCGGTACTCGCCGCCGGGCAGGACCCAGCTGTCGGTCGTCGTGTCCCACGTCTCGAGCTGACGACGCGAGATGGTGACCGGTACGTGGGCGGTGGCGCCGGGGGCAACCTCCGCGTGGGCGAAGCCGCCGAGCCAGCGCAGGGGGCGCTCCTCGATGGCGTCCTGCGTGCCGGCGGCCGGTGCCTCGACGTAGACCTGGACGGTCTCGCGGCCCGTGCGGGTGCCGGTGTTGGTGACGGCGACGGTCAGGGCGAGCCCGCCGTCGGGCGTGGGCAGCGCGTCGGTGATCGCGTCGTAGGACCAGGTGGTCCAGCCGAGGCCGTGGCCGAAGGGCGCGGCGGGCGTCCGGCCGGAGCGTTCCCAGCCGCGGTACCCGACGTGGACGCCCTCGCTGTACTCGATGACCCCGTCGACCGGGACGGCGTGGGGCACGGGGACGTCGGCCTCGTGGGCCGGCAGCGTCCAGGGGAGCCGGCCGGCGGGCTCGACGACGCCGGCGAGGACGTCGGCGATCGAGTGCCCGGCCTCCTGGCCCGGGAACCAGACCCACAGGACGGTCCGCGCGCGGTCGAGCCACGGCAGGAGCACGGGCGCGCCGGCGTTGACGACGACGACCGCGTCCGGGTCGGCGTCGAGGACACGCTCGACGAGCTCGTCCTGGCGCCCCGGGAGCCGCAGGTCCGTGCGGTCCCAGCCCTCGGACTCGACCTCCTCGTTGGTGCCGACGACGAGGACGGTGAGCTCGGCCGATCGTGCGGCGGCGACCGCGGCGGCGATCTCCTCCTCGGCTGACGCCTCGGGCGCACGGTGGCGCAGCTCGGCGCGCACCACGTTGCCGTAGCCGGCGGCCCGGGTGACGAGGTGCGTGGAGACGATCTCGACGGTCCGCGGTGCGTCGACGTGGACGATCGCGGCGACCCCCGGGGGGTTGTTGATCGACGAGTCGAGGATGACCTCCACGCCGGTGGGCTCGGTGTCCTCCGAGACGAGACGCCCGTCGATCATGATGCGGTGGCCACCGACGGTTCCCACCTCGAGGTGGTGGTCCCCGGGCTCGTCGAGCTGGACGAGGGCGCGGAGGGTGACGTGCTCGACGTCGTCGGGCAGGTCGAGGACCCAGCCGTCCCAGGTGTCGAGGTCGAGGGTGCGCAGCTCGGTACCTGTGACGTCGAGGTGGGTCACGGACACGAGGGACTGCCCCGCTGTGCGTGCCTCGAGGTCGAGGCGCGCGGGCAGCCGGCGCGGGTCGCCGCCGCGCAGGACGGTGAGCGTCGCCTCAGGGAAGCGCGCGGCGAGTCCCTCGGCGGGGGTGACGACGTGCTCGGGGTGGACGGTCGAGCTGCCGCCACCGAGCACGTGCGGGCGGACGGCGTTGGGCCCCACGAGCGCGATCGACGTCGGAGCTGGGCGGTCCCAGACGGGATCGTTCTCGTCGCGGCGCAGCACCACCGTGGCGCGGGCCGCGGTGCTGCGGACGAGCGCGCGAAGATCGCCGGTGTGCGTCACGGGCTGCGCGGGCTCGTCGAGGGCGCCCACGCGCCGGGCGAGCTGGAGGATGCGGACCACCTTGTCGTCGATGGTCGACTCGGGCACGGTGCCGTCGAGGACGGCCTGGACGAGGTGATCCTCCCAGGGGCCGCCGGGGCCGGGCATGACGACGTCGAGACCGCCGACGGCTCCACCGACGGTGTCGTGGGCCGAGACCCAGTCGGAGACGACGACGCCGTCGAAGCCGAGCTCGTCCTTGAGAAGGTCGACGAGGAGGTGACGGTGACCGGTCATCGGCGAGGTCTCGACGCCGTCGTCGACCTGGTTGTACGCGGCCATGACGGACCAGGCACCGGCCGCCACCGCGTCCTCGAAGGGTGCGAGGTAGACCTCGCGCAGGGTCCGGGCGTCGACATGGGAGACGTACGTGGTGCGGTCCGTCTCGGAGTCGTTGGCGACGAAGTGCTTCACGCACGCGGCGACGCCCTGGTCCTGGATCCCACGGACGACGCTCGTGCCGATCTGGGCGGTGAGGAACGGGTCCTCGGAGTAGCACTCGAAGTGCCGGCCGCCGACGGGGGTGCGCTGGATGTTCACCTGGGGCGCCAGGAGGACGTCGACCCCGTGGTCGCGAGCCTCGCGGGCGAAGGCCCGGCCGGTCTCGAAGGCGAGCTCGCGGTCCCACGTGGCGCTGATCGCGCTGGGAGCAGGGAAGAGGACCGACGTCTCCCCCGCGACCTCGCCCAACCCGCGGACACCGACCGGACCGTCAGACATCGCGATCGACCGGAGACCGATCGTCGCGAGCGGATAGAGGCGCCAGGCGGTCGAGCCGGTGAGGAGCCGGACCTTCTCCTTGAGGGTGAGCGTGCCCACCAGGGACCGCAGGTCCGGGGCGCCCGAGAGGGCGTCTGCCAGGGGGCGGGACTGCACTGTCACAAGGGCTCCTCGTCGTCGAGCGGGCTGATGCCGGTAACTTACAGTGCTGACAGTAAGTAAAACAAGACCGTGCAGTCACGCGTACGATTCCGGTGAGTCGGGCGTCGTCCACGGACGCCGGGACGCGAGCAGAAGGTGGCGGATCCATGGCGTCGACGAAGCGGCAGCCGCGCATGCGGGAGGAGACCCTCCGGCGCCGCGAGGACATCCTCAAGGCCGCGCTGACGACCTTCGGGAGCAAGGGCTACAACAACGGGCCGCTCACCGAGATCGCGGAGCAGGTCGACATGACCCACGCGGGGGTGCTCCACCACTTCGGCTCCAAGGACCAGCTCCTTCTGGAGGTGCTGCGGTACCGCGACGAGAACGACGTGGCCGAGCTCGCCGACCAGCACATCCCCGACGGCATCGACCTCTTCCGCCACCTCGTGCGCACCGCCTTCCTCAACGCGCGTCGCGCCGGGATCGTCCAGGCCTACGCCGTGCTGTCCGCCGAGGCCGTCACCGACGACCACCCCGCGCGCGCCTTCTTCGAGGGGCGCTACCACACGCTCCGCGCCCAGGTCGCCGAGGCGTTCACGATCGTGTGCACGGACAACGGCAAGCCCGTGCCCACCACCGTGCACCACGCGTGCGCCGCGATCCTCGCGATCATGGACGGCCTCCAGGTCCAGTGGCTCCTCGACCCCACCGACGTCGCCCTCGGAGAGGCCAGCGCCTTCGCCATCGACGCAGTCGTCTCCGCAGTCCTCGACCCGCGCCCTTCGCCCCTCGGAGATCCCGCGACGTGGCCCGTCCCTGGGCCGAGGCCCTAGGCGTCACACCAGTGGCAGAGACCGTCAGGCCAGGGTGATCGTCGACCGAGGCTGGCCGGTGATCCGCCGGACGGCGATCTCGACGTCGCCGTCGTCGTGCGGGGCGCTGTCGAGTGCGCGGTGGATGGTCATGCCCTCGATGAGGGCATCGAGGAGCCGGGCCGTCAGCGGGTCGAAGACGCGCTCGAGGATGCTGCGGCTCTGACCCATCCACGCGTTGGTGATGGTGCGGTACTCGGGGTCGCGCGCAGCGAGGGTGTAGAGCTCGTGAGTCAGCACGAGCTCTCTGTTGTCCGGGAACACACCGGTGAGGATGAGGTCGATCACGGCTCGGGTCCCCGCTTCACGATCACCGTCGGGGACCGTGCTCATGCGCTCGGCGAACCGCTGGGCCACAGTGCCGGCGAAGCGCGCGAGGGCTTCACGGAGCAGCTCGTCGCGCCCCGTGAAGTGGTACGTCATCGAGCCGAGCGGCACCCCTGCCGCTGTCGCCACACGCCGGTGGGAGGTTCCGTCGACGCCGTCCTGGGCGATCACCTCGATGCAGGCGTCGATGATGTGGTCGCGCCGGTCGGGGTCGTGACGGCGGGATCGCGCAGGGCTGGCGGCAGCGGCAGGGGTACTCATGCTCAGATGTTCTCGCGGATGACCCGCGCGGGGTTACCCACCGCGACGACGTTGGCAGGGATGTCGCGGGTGACCACAGCGCCGGCGCCGATGACGGAGTTGTCGCCGATCGTCACCCCGGGACACACGATCGCACCCCCGCCCAGCCACACGTTGTCCCCGATCGTGATGGGCTTCGCGGCCTCGAGCTTGTCGCGACGCGGCTGCGGGTCCACCGGGTGGGTCGGCGTGAGCAGCTGGACGTGAGGTCCGAACTGGCAGTCCTCGCCGATGACGATGTCGGCGACGTCGAGCGCCGTGAGCCCCATGTTGATGAAGGTCCGCGCACCGATGTGGATCTTGGACCCGTAGTCCACGTACACCGGAGCACGCACGTTGACCTCAGCGCCCACGCTACCGAACAGCTCGTGCAGCAGGGCCTGGCTGGCCTCGGGGTCCTTGTCGTACGCCTCGGTGAACGCGGCGACGCGCTGGACGGCCACCTTCTGGGTCTCGACGATCGTCGGGTCGTCGGAGATGTAGAGGTCACCGGCGAGCATGCGCTCGTGGTTGCTCCGGGAGTCGCCTGCGAAGTAGTCGGTAGTCATGCGTACGATCGTACCTTACGGTTCGCCGGTCGCACGATGGAGGCCAGCACCACCCCGGCCGCGCAGGCGACCACAGGGGCGAGCAGTGCCGCGTTGATGCCTACCGCGTCCGAGATCCACCCGATGATCGCCGGTCCGGCGAGCAGGCCGACGTAGCCGGCGCCCACGACTCGCGAGAGGACCACGCCTCGGCGCGCCACCGAGAGCCTCCCCGCGGCGGTGAAGAGCTGCGGGACGATCCCGGAGAGGCCTAGCCCGAAGAGCAGCCAGCCGAGCAGAGTCACCTCGAACAGGGGCGACAGGACCACGCCCGAGAGGCCGATCCCGGCCAGCAAGGACCCCCATCGCACCAGAGCGACAGGGCCCACCCGGGCCACGACGCGGTCCGCCGTGAGTCGCCCGACGGTCATGGCGACCGCGAACGTCCCGTAGGCGAGCGAGGCGACGGACTCGCTCAGGTCGAGGTGCTCGACGGCGTGCAGGACGCTCCAGTCGGTCGCCGTGCCCTCGGCGAGCATGAGGAGGAACGCCAACGACGCCAGAGCGACCGCCTTCCCGAGCACGGGCTCCTCATCGCCCAGCATCTCCTGCGCGTCGAGGTCCGCGTTCGGCGGCGGTGAGGTGCCCGCGAGCTCGCCTATCCCCAGCAGGCGGGGGACGCTCGCGGCACCGAGGAGGATGACGCCGACCGAGGCGGTCCCGAGAGTGATGCCCAGCGGGACGTCCAGGGCATGGAAGATCGCACCGACTCCCGCGCCGCACGCGCCCGCTATCGAGAAGAACCCGTGGAACCCGGACATGATCGGTCGCCCGTAGGCGTCCTGGATCCGTACGGCCTGGTCGTTGGCGGCGACGGTGATGCTGCCCGTGCCGAGCCCGAGCAGCGGCAGGAGCGCGGCCAGGTGCCACCCGGTGGTCGCGATCGCTGGTCCCATGATCGCGATCGCGATGATGACGACGGCAACCCCGGCAGTGCGCCGGCTCCCGAACCGGTCACTCACCCACCCGGCAACCTGCATCCCGACCACCGAGCCGGCACCGAGCGCGAGCAGCAGCAGGCCGAGCGTCGAGTTCGACACCCCCGTCCGGATCTGGACGGTGGGGATGTTCACCACCCACAACGCCATCGCGAGGCCGGTCAGGAAGAACAGGCCCGTGTTCGCCACCCGGCGGGCACGCAGCCATGCGTGATCGTTCATGTGTACGATCGTACATGTAGCGCCGAGGGGGCTGGCTCGCTGCTCCCGTGACCACGGAAGGCACGCCATGACCTCGCCTCTATCGCTCCGACCAGAAGAGCCCGCTGCGGGGCCGTGGACGCCGACGCCTCTTGCGGCGCTGATCGACGAGGTGCGCGCCTTGGGAGGCCCACCGACGACCCGCCCCCTCGTGCTGGCGATCGACGGACGAGGGGCCGGCGGCAAGTCGACCCTGGCCGACGCCATCCACGACGCCGTGCCGAGATCGACCGTCGTGCACACCGACGACGTCGCATGGCACGAGCCGTACTTCGCCTGGCAACACCTCCTCCTGAAGAACATTCTCGTCCCGCTGCGCGACGGGCGACCGGTCACCTACCGCCCGCCCGCCTGGGCGAGCAAGGACCGAGAAGGAAGCATCACCGTCGCGTCCGGACTCGAGCTCGTGATCATCGAGGGCACCGGTGCCGGTGACCGCACCTTCGCCCCGTTCACCGACGCGCTCATCTGGGTCCAGTCAGACGCCACGAAAGCCGAGCGCCGAGGCATCGCCCGCGACGTCGCCGCCGGAACGAACGGCGACCACGAGCAGGCCGTGGCGTTCTGGCACGACTGGATGCGTTCAGAGATCGAGTACCTCGAGGAACAGCGCCCCTGGGACCGGGCCGACCTCTTCGTCAACGGCACCCCGGAGCGCACCGCGGGAAACGGGACCTTCTGGACCGCGCCACGTGCGACGTAGACCGCTCGTTAGCGTCGCCGCCGAACGATCCCAAGCCAAGCTCGAAGTAGCGGCGGTAGAGCGCCTGGGCGAGTAAGGCGGCCCCACAGCCGGGTAGCGCCACCGCCTCGACACGTGGGGACCCACACGTCCCAACCATCTTGGCCACACCACGACTGGTGGTGCACACCTGCGTCCCACTGCGTTCCCGCCACCCCAGCACTACGCTGCCACCGAGGTGCCACCATCTCGACACTCGCACCCCACCTGATAGGCACAATCAGGCAAAGAATCAACCATGCAGCATAGATGCGCGAGCGTGCAGACTAGGTTGCACGTCCACAACAAACACTCTCTCAGGACTGCATGTCGACGAACCGCGAGTAGTGTCCCTGGAAAGCCACGGTGATGACGTCGGTCGGACCATTACGGTGCTTCGCAACAATAAGGTCGGCTTCACCGGCGCGCGGTGACTCCTTCTCATAGGCGTCTTCGCGGTGCAGAAGAATGACGATGTCAGCATCCTGCTCGATCGACCCGGACTCGCGGAGGTCGCTCATCGCCGGGCGCTTGTCCGTACGCTGCTCGGCGCCACGGTTGAGCTGCGAGATCGCGATGAGCGGAACCTCAAGCTCCTTCGCCAGAAGCTTGAGCGCACGCGAGAACTCCGAGACCTCCTGCTGGCGGGACTCGACGCGCTTGCCGGACGTCATGAGCTGGAGATAGTCGATGACGACGAGCTTGAGGTCGTGCTTCTGCTTGAGCCGGCGGCACTTCGCGCGGATCTCCATGAGCGACATGTTCGGCGAGTCGTCGATGAACAGCGGCGCCTCGGAGATCTTGCCCATCGTCCCAGCAAGCTTCTGCCAGTCGTCCTCGCCCATGGAGCCGTTGCGCATCTTCTGCAGGTGGATCCGCGCCTCGGCCGCAAGAAGGCGCATCGTGATCTCGTTGCGGCTCATCTCAAGCGAGAAGACAACCGAGGTCAAACCGTGTTTAATTGAAGCAGAACGTGCTATATCTATTCCGAGCGTCGATTTGCCAATTGCCGGCCTGGCCGCCAGAACAATCATCTGTCCGGGGTGCAACCCGTTCGTCAACCGGTCGAGATCAGCAAAGCCGGTTGGCACACCGACCATGCCTTCGCCGCGGTGCCCGGCGGCCTCGATCTCGTCGACCGCTCCCCCGATGACGTCGCCGAGCACGTGGTAGTCCTCGCTCGTGCGCGCCTCGGTGACGGCGTAGACCTCGGCCTGGGCGTTGTTGACGAGGTCGTCGACGTCACCGCCGTCGGTCGCGTACCCGAGCTGGACGATGCGCGTCCCGGCCTGCACGAGGCGGCGCAGCACCGCGCGTTCGCGGACGATCCGCGCGTAGTAGCCCGCGTTGGCGGCGGTCGGGACCATGGAGATGAGCGTGTGGATGTACGGCGCGCCACCGATGCGGCCCATCTCGCCGCGCTTCGTCAGCTCGGCGACCACCGTGATGGCGTCCGCGGGCTCCCCGCGGCCGTAGAGGTCGAGGATGACGTCGTACACCGCCTCGTGAGCAGGCTTGTAGAAGTCCGTGCCCTTGAGCTGCTCGATGACGTCCGCGATGGCGTCCTTCGAGATGAGCATGCCGCCGAGGACGCTCTGCTCAGCAGCGACGTCCTGCGGCGGTGTCCGGTCAAATGCGGACCCGGAGGAGCGCTGTGCGCTGTAGTCCGACTCGAGCTCGTCGATCGACATGAAGTCCCATCTCGTGTGCATTCTTGTGGGCTTCGGTGTACACCCTGCTACTGACAGAGCGTCGGCCGCTCATGCACGGTACGCCCGCGTCGCACAGGCATCCAACCCGCGCAAAGTCCGTCGTCCACAGGGTTGTCCCCAGGGGTGGGGACAACCCGGCGGGAGGCAGGTCAGCAGTCGTCCACAGTGTGGATAGACATGTGGATAACTGGGGATAACCTGTTCACAGAAACGAGTTTCGACCTCTCAGCCGCACAGATCCGCCACTCTGCTTGTGGACTCACAATTGGTCCCGATCCACATCCACGCCTCGGACCTGGCAGGATCACTCTGTGAAACAGCCCCGCCCGACCAGCGGTGTCGACCGTCAGATCCTCGCTCTCGCTGTGCCTGCACTCGGTGCGCTCGTCGCCGAACCCGTCTTCGTCCTCGTCGACTCGGCCGTCGTCGGGCACCTCGGGACACCGCAGCTCGCCGGTCTCTCGATCGCCTCCACCATCCTCCTCACCCTCGTCGGCCTGTGCGTCTTCCTCGCCTACGCGACCACGGCCGCCGTCGCTCGGCGCCTCGGCGCAGGGCAGACCGTCGCAGCCCTGCGCTCGGGCATCGACGGCATGTGGCTCGCCGCCGTGCTCGGTCTCGGGCTCGCCGCCCTCCTCTGGGTCACCGCCCCCTGGGCCGTCGGTGCGCTCGGTGCGGAGGGCACGGTCGCCGTCCACGCCACGTCGTACCTGCGATGGTCCGCCCCCGGGCTGCCGGGCATGCTCCTCGTCCTCGCATCGACCGGCGTGCTGCGCGGGCTGCAGGACACCCGCACCCCGCTGTGGGTCGCGGCCGGTGGTGCCGTGGCCAACGCGGTGCTCAACGTCGCCCTCGTGTACGGCGCCGGGATGGGCATCGCCGGATCCGGCCTCGGTACGGCGATCGCACAGCTCGCCATGGGCGCGATCCTCACCGGGGTCGTCGTCCGCGGGGCCCGAGCCGCCGGCGCCACCCTGGGCCCCTCGGTCGGAGGGATCTGGTCGAACGCCCGCGCCGGCACACCGCTGCTCGTACGGACCGTCTCGCTGCGCCTCGCGATCCTCCTCACGGTCTTCGTCGCGACGGGCCTCGGCTCCGTCACCCTCGCCGGTCACCAGGTCGTCACGAGCGTCTGGGGCCTGGCAGCCTTCGCGCTCGACGCCCTCGCCATCGCGGCGCAGGCGCTCATCGGCCACCGCCTCGGCGCCGGGGACATCGACACCACCCGCGCGGTCCTACGGCGCACCCTCCAGTGGGGCACCGGTGCCGGAGCGCTCCTGGGGATCGTCGTCGCAGCGGGCGGGTGGTGGTTCGCGCTGCTCTTCACCTCGGACCCCGACGTCCGCGTCGCGATCGCTCTCGGCATGGCCGTCGCAGGCCTGCTCATGCCGGTCGCCGGCTGGGTGTTCGTCCTCGACGGAGTCCTCATCGGGGCGGGCGACGGCCGATACCTCGCGGCCGCCGGCGTCCTGACGCTCGTCGCCTACGCGCCCGTCGCGCTGGCGGTCCGCGCGTGGGCGCCCGAGGGTGCCGCGGGCCTGGCCTGGTTGTGGCTCGCGTTCGCGGGAGTCTTCATGCTCTCGCGCGCTCTGACGACCGGGCTCCGCGCCCGCGGCAGCGCCTGGATGGCGACCGGCACCTGAGACCGTGCCGGACGGGCGACGCCGCACTCCCGCCACTGTGCACGACGAAGGCCCGCCGCCTCCCGAGGGAGACGAGCGGGCCTTCGTCGTGCAGATCAGTCGTTCAGCGTGAGATCACGCAGCGACGACGTTGACCTTGATGTTCGCCGAGACCTCGGAGTGCAGACGGATGGACACCGTGTACTCCCCGGTCGACTTGATCGGGTGAGCGATCTCGATCTTGCGCTTGTCGACGGAGAGTCCACCGAGAGCGGACACTGCTGCCGCGATCTCGCCGGTCGTCACCGCGCCGAAGAGACGGCCACCGTTGCCAGCCTTCGCGGACACGGTCACCACCTTCGACTGCAGCGAGTCGCGCGTGGCCTTGGCCTCGTCGAGCGTCGCGATCTCGCGGGCCTTGCGTGCCTTGCGGATCGCAGAGATCTGCGACTCGGCACCCTTGGTCCACGCCGTGGCGAGGCTGCGGGGGACGAGGTAGTTCCGGGCGTACCCGTCCTTGACCTCGACCACGTCGCCGGGCTCACCGAGTCCGGTGACCTCGTGGGTCAGAATAAGCTTAGCCATCAGTCAGCCTCCTTCTCAGCGTGCCGAGGACGAATAGGGAAGCAGGGCCATCTCGCGGGCGTTCTTCACGGCCTTCGCGATCTGACGCTGCTCCTGCGTGTTCACGCCGGTCACCCGACGAGCGCGGATCTTCCCGCGGTCGGAGATGAACTTGCGCAGCAGGGCGGTGTCCTTGTAGTCGACCGTCTCGATCTTGGCCGACTTCAGCGGGTTGGACTTCTTCTTGGGCTTGCGCACAACGGGCTTTGCCATTGCGATGCTCCTTCACAGGGTGCTTCTCCGGGCCGCGCCGTGTGCGAGTGCGCACGGTGAGACCAGGAAGCGAATATCTACGTGGTGGGGACTAGAACGGAGGCTCGTCCGCGAACGAGCTGCCTCCGCCCGAGGAGGCCGGACCTGCGGTTGCCCACGGGTCGTCGGCCTGTGCCCCTGAACTGGCGCCGAAACCGCCACCGCCGCTGTTGCCACCGGAGCGCTGGGCGCGGGTGACCTTGGCGGAGGCGTACTTCAGGGAAGGACCGATCTCCTCGACCTGAAGCTCGACGACGGTGCGCTTCTCGCCCTCGCGGGTCTCGTACGAACGCTGCACCAGCCGACCGGAAGCGATGACACGAGTTCCCTTGGTGAGGGACTCGGCCACGTTCTCGGCAGCCTCACGCCAGATGGAGCAACGCATGAACAGCGTGTCGCCGTCCTTCCAGTCGTTGCTCTGGCGGTCGAACGTCCGGGGCGTGGAAGCCACCGTGAAGTTCGCGACGGCCGCCCCGGAGGGGGTGAATCGGAGCTCGGGGTCCCCCGTGAGGTTCCCGACCACCGTGATGACGGTGTCACCAGCCATGCCATCTCCTTGGAGTGAGTGCGTGTTCGTGCGAGGTACAAGGGGTCAGAGCGGGTGCTCAGACGTCGGCGCGCATGACCTTCGTGCGCAGGACGACCTCGTTGAGGCCGAGCTGGCGGTCAAGCTCCTTGGACGTCGCGGGCGTGGCGGTGAAGTTGACCACCGCGTAGATGCCCTCGGTCTTCTTCTGAATCTCGAACGCCAAGCGACGGCGGCCCCAGATGTCGACCTTGTCGACGGTGCCGCCCTCGGTCGTGATGACCGAGAGGTACTTGTCGAGCGACGGAGCGACGGTGCGCTCTTCGATCTCGGGGTCGAGGATGATCATCAATTCGTACTGACGCATGTGTGTAACCCACCTCCTACGGACTCTGCGGTCACGGAACTTCCGTGACAGGAGGGTTGTGCGTGCGTGTCGGCCGGGCAGTGCCCGGCCTGCTGTCGTGCGCGCCCCACGCCGATAGGCGACGGGAGTGGGCACACAACAAGCCACCAGAGTACCCGTCCGAAGGCGGGTCCTGGAAATCCGTTCCGCGCCTAGCCCGTGGGGTTGGGCACGGCGGCCCCGCCCGGCGTGCCTCCCGCGGGGGGCGCCGGCTGGCCGGACGGTGCCGTCGACGGTTCAGGCTCTGGCTCTGGTTCCGGTTCAGGAACGCTGGCCGGGTCCGGTCCCTTGGACACGACGATCGTCACGGTCGACCCGGCGGGCGTAGCCGAACCCTCACCAGGCACGACGCTGACCACCACGCCCTTCTTGACGTTCGCGTCGAAGACCTCGGTGACCGAGGCGTTGAGTCCGGCGGACCGGACAGCGCCCTCGGCCTCGCCGCGGGAGCGTCCGACGAGACCACCGGGGACCGCGACCGTCTCGACGACCGGCGGTTCGACGGGGGCCTCGGTCGTCGGCTCGGCCGTCGGTTCCGGGGTGGCGGTCGGCGTCGGCTTGACCGTCTTCTTCGTCCGCGCCGGGAACTCGACGACCTCGCGCCCGTCGAGCACCTTGCCCATGTAGTTGGTCCACACCTCGACGGGGATGGATCCACCAGTGATCTCCGACTTCCCACCGAAGGGAGTGATGGACTCCTGCTCACCGTTCGGCCCGGACTGGTAGAGGGTCACGGCCGTGACGAACTGCGGCGTGTAGCCGACGAACCACGCGGACTTGTTCTCCTGGGACGTGCCCGTCTTGCCCGCGATCGGCACACCGATCGCTGCCGCCTTCTCGCCTGACCCTTCCTCGACCACCTGGGTCAGCGCGTAGGTGAGCTCGGCCACGTTGGCAGCCTCGAAGCGCTGCTCGGGGACGTTCGGAGGGGTGTAGCTCGGAGGGGCGTCGCCCCTGCTGACGCTCGCGAGGATGTGCGGGTCGTGGTGGATGCCCTGCGCGGCGAAGGTCGCGTACGCGCTGGCGATGTCCACCGGGCGGACCGTCGCGGTCCCGAGGACGTTGGCCAGGTTGGCCTCGAGCCCTTCGGCCGGGATCCCGGCACGGACAGCGGCGTCGACCGTCTTGTCCGGGCCGATCTCCTCGTTGAGCTCGACGTAGGCGGTGTTGACCGAGTTGGCCGTCGCCTTCTCGAGCGAGATCTGCCCGAAGTCGTCGAAGCCGAAGTTGGCCACCTTGTAGTCGCCGAAGGTCTTGGGCGAGTTGCCGTCGAACGTGTCGCTGAGCGTCTTGCCCGCCTCGAGCCCCGCCATGAGCGTGAACGGCTTGAAGGTCGATCCGGCCTGGGCGGCACCCTGGGTCGCGGCGTTGAACTGCGTCACCGTGAAGTCGGCGCCGCCGTAGAGCGCGAGGTACCCACCCGTCGCCGGGTCGATCGTCACGATCGTCTTGACGAGGTTGGGCGCCCCGTCTGCCGGCATCTCCGCGATGGCGGCCTCGGCCATGTCCTGGATGCCCTTGTCGATCGTCGTGACGATCGTCAGGCCCTGGGTGAGCAGCGCCTCCTCGTCGATCGCCGCGTCGGACTCGAGCTCGCGGGTGACCATGTCGAGGAGGTAGCCCGTGGGGCCGGCGAGCATGTTCTCCTGGTCGAACGGGATGGCCACGGGATAGACGAGCGCGTCACGCTCCGCCTGGGTGATGAACTCCTTGATGACCATGCCGTTGAGGACGTAGTTCCAGCGCTCCTCGGCCTTCTCGGGGTCGTTGCGCGGGTCCCACCCGGTCGGGTTCGGGATGACGCCGGCGATGAGCGCCGCCTGCTCGAGCGTGAGCTCCGAGGCAGGGACACCGAAGTACTCGAGGGCTGCGACCTGGATGCCGTTGGCGCCTCGACCGAAGTAGATCGTGTTGAGGTAGTTGGTGAGGATCTCGTCCTTGTCCTGCGAGCGGTCGATCTTCACCGCCATGAGGACTTCCTTGAACTTCCCGACGTAGTCGGTCGTCGTCTGGCCGGTGTAGTAGCGCTCGACGTACTGCTGCGTGATGGTCGAGCCACCGGTGGTCCGGCCACCCTTGAGGTTTCCGTAGAGAGCCCGCGCCATGCCCTGGGGGTCGATGCCGGAGTTCTCGTAGAACGAGCGGTCCTCGGCGGCGACGACGGCCTGCTTGACGTGCTCGGGGATCTGGTCCGACGTGACGATCTCGCGGTTCTGGTCCGCGTAGGTCGCCATCTCGGTGACGCCGTCGGAGTAGTAGACCTTCGACGACTCGGCGAGCGCGAAGTCGTCCGGCCCGTCGGGGACGTCGATCGACGCGTAGGCGGCGATGACGAGCCCGGCCACGAGCGCGACGAACGTCAGGCCCGAGCCGACCACGACGCGCCACGACGGCACCCAGCGACGGATCGGGCCCTTGCCCGAGCGTGGGTAGTCGAAGAAGCGGCGCTTGGGCGCGGACGTACCGGCGGCCTCGGCCCGGGTGCGTCCGGAGGTACCGGCCGTCCGCTGCGCGACGGGGGTGCGCGACGGTGCTCCGCGACCCGTGGAGCGCGTCGGTCGATTGCTCGAGCTCGCCACTGTGAACCTTCCTGCCGTAGACACGTGCGGATCGCCGCCAGCGCACGAGTTCTGGTGCTGAGAGCGGCTGATCTGCGTCGGACCGGGTGAGCGGACGCTCGGGACCCAGATTCCCACGGTGCACTCTATGGGGTGGTGTCCAGATTTCCCCAGTGTCCGGACAGATCTCGGGCATCCCTCCCCCTGCCCCGCGCACGAGCCTCCCTGATCCTTCACACGTCGGGGACGAAGGGCCCAGATCGGGCCGATACGTGTGGTTCTTGCGTCGCGAGGTCTGCAGGCCTACTGTGTCGATGTATCGGATCGATACATCGAGAAGAGCGAATGAGGAGTCGGAGGTGCCATGCGCAGCAAGTCCACGGTCCTCGAGACCGCCATCCTCGGCCTTCTCAACGACTCCCCTCTGCACGGCTACGAGCTGCGCAAGCGGCTCAACCTCGTGCTCGGATCGTTCCGTGCGCTCTCGTACGGGTCGTTGTACCCGTGCCTCAAGGCGCTCGTCACCCGCGGCCTCATCGTGGGCAGCACGTCGAGCGAGGCTCCGCCCCACGCCCTCTCGGGCAAGCGGGCACGGATCGTCTACACGCTCACGGCCGACGGCAAGGAGCAGCTCCAGGGCGTCCTCGCCTCGTCCGGCCCTGCCGCGTGGGAGGACGAGAGCTTCGACGTCCGCTTCGCGTTCTTCGGTCAGACCGACGCGGAGACGCGCATCCGGATCCTCGAAGGTCGGCGCAGCCGGCTCAACGAGCGCCTCGAGGCGGTCCGTGACACCACGGCCCGCACCCGGGAGCGGCTCGACGAGTACACGTTGGAGCTCCAACGACATGGTCTCGAGCAGGTCGAACGCGAAGTTCGATGGCTCGACGGCCTCATCAACACCGAGCGCGACCGTCGTCGTGCCCGGACACCGGGAGCACACCCGGGCGCCAGCCTGACGGCGGACGCAGAACCAGCACGAACAGCACCACCCGAATCACCTAACACCCACACTGTCGACGGCGATGACCGCTTCGGCACAGACAGCAAGGAGCGAGGATGACTGCCATCCGCGTCGCCATCATCGGCGTCGGCAACTGCGCCACGTCACTGATCCAGGGCGTCGAGTTCTACAAGAACGCCGACGCGAACGACAAGGTCCCTGGACTCATGCACGTCCAGTTCGGCGACTACCACGTCTCCGACCTCCAGTTCGTGGCCGCCTTCGACGTGGACGCCAAGAAGGTCGGCTTCGACCTGTCCGAGGCGATCCTCGCGTCCGAGAACAACACGATCAAGATCGCCGACGTACCGCCCACGGGCGTCACCGTGCAGCGTGGCCCCACGCTCGACGGCATCGGCAAGTACTACGCCGAGACGATCGAGGAGTCCGAGGCCGAGGCCGTCGACATCGTCCAGGCACTCAAGGACGCCAAGGCTGACGTGCTCGTCTGCTACCTCCCCGTCGGCTCCGAGCAGGCCGCGAAGCACTACGCGCAGTGCGCGATCGACGCGAACGTCGCGTTCGTCAACGCCCTTCCCGTGTTCATCGCGTCCGACCCCGAGTGGGCTGCGAAGTTCGAGGCTGCCGGTGTCCCCATCGTCGGTGACGACATCAAGTCCCAGGTCGGTGCCACGATCACGCACCGCGTCCTCGCGCGCCTCTTCGAGGACCGCGGCGTCGTGCTGGACCGCACGTACCAGCTGAACGTCGGTGGAAACATGGACTTCAAGAACATGCTGGAGCGTGAGCGCCTCGAGTCGAAGAAGCTCTCGAAGACGCAGGCTGTCACGTCGAACATCGACGACGGCCCCCTCGCGGGCAAGAAGTCGGACCGCAACGTCCACATCGGCCCGTCGGACTACGTCGCCTGGCTCGACGACCGCAAGTGGGCGTACGTCCGCCTCGAGGGTCGCGCGTTCGGTGAGGTTCCCCTGAACCTCGAGTACAAGCTCGAGGTCTGGGACTCCCCCAACTCGGCCGGCATCATCATCGACGCCGTGCGCGCCGCGAAGATCGCCAAGGACCGTGGCGTCGGTGGACCGATCCTCTCGGCCTCGACGTACTTCATGAAGTCGCCGCCGGTCCAGATGGAAGACAACAAGGGCCGTGCGCAGCTCGAGTCCTTCATCCGTGGTGACATCGAGCGCTAGTCCGAAGTGAGCTTGCGAACGCAGGACTAGCGCGACCAAGAGATCGAGCGCTGAATGTAGCCCCAGCACCACCCACGAAGGGCCCCGGTCACACGACCGGGGCCCTTCGTCGTGCGCGGGCAACCGGCCGCGTCGTCGTGCCGCGTGCGTACGCTTCACCCGTGGGCGCCCTGAGAGATCTTCGTGAGCTGCTGGGTGTGCGTGACTTCCGTCGGCTGTTCACCGTGCGCATGGTGAGCCAGGCGGGTGACGGGATGTTCCAGATCGGTCTGGCGACGTTGTTCTTCTTCTCGCCGGAGAGCCAGGGCACGGCGGAGAGCATCGCTGTGGCGTTCGCGATCCTGCTGGCGCCGTTCACGCTCGTGGGTCCGTGGGCGGGGGTGCTCCTCGACCGGTGGCGTCGTCGGCAGGTGCTCGTGGTGGCGAACGCGGTGCGGGTGGTCCTCACGGTCGTCATCGCCGGGGTCATCCTCGTGTGGGGCGTGGTCCCTGTGGTGTACGTGCTGGCACTCCTCAATCTCTCGCTCAACCGGTTCCTCCTCGCGGCGCTGTCTGCGGCTCTCCCTCGCGTGGTGGACGGGCCTCTGCTGCTCACGGCGAACGCACTCGTCCCGACCCTCGGGGCGGGTGCCGCGGGCGTGGGCGCTCTCGTCGGGCTGGTCATCGGCCTGGCCACCTCGGACGGCACCGTGCACGACGCGGTCTCGTTGGGGGCGGCGGCGGTCCTCTTCGCGGCGGCGTCCGCTCTCGCGCTCGTCTTCGCGGCGGACCGGTTGGGGCCGGAGCGGCTGGCCGACGCCGCGCAGATCCGGCACGAGCTCGCACACCTCGGGAGAGGGCTGGTCGAGGGTGGCCGCTTCCTCGTGGCACGCCGGACTCCCGCGCACGCTCTCGTGATGATGGGGACGCACCGCTTCCTCTATGGTCTGGCGTTCGTGGCGAGCATCCTCATCTCGCGGAACCTTCTCGACGGTGGCGTGTCGGGAGGCGGTGGCTCGGGGATCGGGACGTTCGCGCTCGTGCTCGTCGCGACGTCGGTGGGTTTCGCGCTGGCGGTCGTGCTCACGCCGACGCTCGCGCGGCACACCGGGCCGCAGGGGTGGATCGTCCTGTGCCTCGTGCTGGCTGCGGTGAGCCAGGCTGTCCTCGCGGTGAGCATGACGCTCGTGACGCTCCTCGCGTGCGCGGTGCCACTCGGGCTCGCTGCTCAGGGCGCGAAGATCGCGGTGGACACGATCGTCCAGCGGGACACGCCCGACGCCTACCGCGGCCGCGCGTTCGCTCTGTACGACGTGCTCTACAACACGGGCTTCATCGGGGCCGCCGCTCTCGCTGCGGTGACTCTCCCGGACTCCGGCTACTCCCCCGGGATGTTCGCCGGTATCGCCTGTGCCTATGCGGTCGCAGCGATCGTGTTCGGTCGGTGGGGTGCCCGGACCGCACGCTGAGACGACCGGCGTGCTGAAACGATTCGGGCGTTGCCCGGGCGCCCGTCGCGCACCGAGGATGAGAGCGCGTCCTGCTCCTCGGAACGGGACGGCGGGGGTGTCGGGGGACCGATCGCCCGCCCAGTCTGCATCGGTGCGCTGGGCGGGCGAGGTCGGCCCTGATGGTTCCTGGACACGGTCGTGGTGGGATCCGCACGGTCGTGTTCCACGTGAAACATGGAGCGAGCGACGGGATCAGGCCTCGCGGTCAGCCCACCAGGCGAGCAGCTCCTCGCGGGCGGCGTCCTCTCCGAGCGGTCCACGGTCCAGCCGGAGCTCCATGAGGAAGCGGTACGCCGCACCGACGTCGCGACCGGGAGGAATGGCGAGGATCTCCATGATCTGCTCCCCGTCGAGGTCGGGACGGATCGATGCCAGCTCCTCCTCGCCCCGAAGCTTGTCGATGCGCGCCTCGAGCTCGTCGTACGCGGTCGAGAGCCGCTGGGCCTTGCGACGGTTGCGCGTGGTGCAGTCCGCGCGCGTCAGCCGGTGGAGCCGCTCGAGCAGCGGCCCGGCGTCCGTGACGTACCGACGTACGGCGGAGTCGGTCCACGTCCCCTCGCCGTAGCCGTGGAAGCGCAGGTGCAGCTCGACGAGCCGCGACACCTGGCTGATCGTCTCCTTGTCATAGCGCAGCGCACGCAAGCGCTTGGCGGTGAGCTTCGCGCCGACCACCTCGTGGTGGTGGAAGCTCACGGTGCCGCCCGGCTCGAACCGCCGGGTCGCGGGCTTGCCGATGTCGTGAAGCAGCGCAGCGATGCGCAGCACGAGGTCCGGTCCAGGGACCGCACCGTCCGGTCCCGTCTCGAGGTCGATCGCCTGGTCGAGCACCGTCAGCGAGTGCTCGTACACGTCCTTGTGGCGGTGGTGCTCGTCGATCGCGAGCTTCATGCCGGGCAGCTCGGGCAGGACGTGGGTGGCCAGACCGGTCTCGACGAGCACGTCGAGACCGAGCCTCGGCTGCGGGGAGACGAACAGCTTGTTCAGCTCGTCCCGCACCCGCTCGGCAGAGACGATCGTGATGCGCTCGGCCATGTCCTCGATCGCGTGGCGCGCGTCCGGGTCGAGGGTGAAGCCCAGCTGTGCGGCGAAGCGCGCTGCGCGCATCATCCGCAGCGGGTCGTCATCGAACGACCGGACGGCCTCGATCGGCGTCCGCAGCACGCCCCGGGCCAGGTCGACGAGCCCGTCGTGGGGGTCCACGAACGTGAGGTCGGGAAGACGGACCGCCATGGCGTTGACGGTGAAGTCGCGCCGAGACAGGTCGCCCTCGAGCGAGTCGCCGAACGCGACGAGCGGCTTGCGCGACGCGGGGTCGTACTCGTCCGTCCGGTAGGTCGTCACCTCGACGACGACCTCGGGGTGGTCGGCCGTGGCGAGCTTCTTCGCGCCGATCGTGCCGAACTCCCTCCCGATGTCCCAGTGGGCGTCGGCCCATCGCGCGAGCAAGGTCTCTGTCTGCTCGGGGCTCGCCGACGTGGTGAAGTCGAGGTCGGCGCTCGCCCGGCCGAGGAACGCGTCGCGGACGGGTCCGCCCACGAGGGAGATCTCGTGCCCTGCGGCTGCGAAGATCGTCCCGAGCTCACCCACCGCCGGCGCGAGCCGGGCCAGAACGGCAGTCGCCCGCCGCTGCAGAGCGGCGACGTCCGCAGCGACATCACCCGCTGAGACGGCCTCGTCGACCGGATTATCAAGGTTGGGGACGCTCTCTGGCTCTGGCACAACATCAAAGCCTGCCAGATAAAGATAAAGTGGCCGACATGTCCACTGCCGCGCACTCCGAGGGCCGCTCACAGGTCCCCGCGCCGCCGGGTGGTCACCCCCTGCGGATCAACCCGCAGGCCCACCGCCCGCCGACGGGCCACGGCGCGCACGGCGTCCACGGAGGCGCCCTCACCTCGGACCTGCCCGTCGTCGAGGAGACGTCCGCCGGTGGTCTCGTCGTCGAGGTCCTCGACGGGCTGCACCACGCCGCCGTCATCGCGCGACGCAACCGCGCCGGCCGGCTCGAGTGGTGCCTGCCGAAGGGTCACCTCGAAGGGGACGAGACGGCCGAGGAGGCCGCGGTGCGCGAGATCGCCGAAGAGACCGGCATCACGGGCTCGATCCAGCGACGTCTCGGCGTCATCGACTACTGGTTCACGGGCGACGACCGTCGCGTGCACAAGGTGGTCCACCACTTCCTGCTGCAGGCGGTCGGCGGTTTCCTCACCGTCGAGGGCGACCCCGACAGCGAGGCGGAGGACGTGGCCTGGGTGGCGTTCGGCGACCTCCCTGCCACGCTGAGCTACCCCAACGAACGGCGCCTCGCGGCCGCCGCGCTCGACCTCCTCACCCGTCCGACGGATGCCGGACAGGACAGCCCGACCCAGCGATGACACGTCCTCCCCGCACCCACGCTGCCTCCGGCGTCGGCCTCTCGTCCCCCGCCGCCCGGGTGCGCGCGGCGCTGGCCGTGCTCGCCCTCGCAGCGAGCGTCCTGCTCGGCATCGTCCTCCCCTCTCCTCCCGCGCAGGCCGCTCCCGACGAGGACGGCGGAGTCGTCGACGTCCGGCTCACGGCTCTGTCGCCCGAGGTCACCCGCCCCGGAGACACACTCTCTGTCGTCGTCGAGATCGAGAACACCGGCGCGGGAGAGATCACCTCGCCCGAGGTCACCCTGAGCGTGTCGCGCTTCCCGTTCGCCACGCGCAACTCCCTCGTCGCGTGGGAGGAGGCCGACCTCGGCACGGGCATCGGCTCCGAGCTGGCGACCGTCTCCCTCCCCGGCCCGCTCGCACCCGGGGCGAAGGCCGCCGTGCCCCTGGAAGCGCCCGCGGACTCCATGCGGCTGCGCTCCGGGGTGAGCGGCTGGGGCCCGCGGGGGCTCGCCGTCTCGGTGAACGGGGACACGGCGGACTCCGCGACGGACGACCCGCTGGGCGTGCTCCGCACCTACGTCGTGTGGTTCCCGGTCGACGACGCGGCGGTCAACCCGGTGCAGGTGAGCGTCCTCGTCCCTGTCGTCGGTCCACCCGTCGATCCCCTCGCCCCCGAGGCCGCGCAGGAGAAGCTGGCCGTGGAGACCGCTCCCGGTGGCCGGCTCGCGCACCTCCTCGCCAGCACGAAGGACATCCCCGGGGTCACTCTCGCCGTCGACCCCGAGCTCGCCACGCCCGGGCTCGACCCGGCGACGGACGGCTCCTCGAGCGGTGCACCCGGCACCGAACCGTCGGTCAAGGCAACCGACCCGGCCACACCGGACGCCACCGATCCGACGGCGACATGGGTGGAGTCCCTCCTCGCGCAGACCGCCGGGAACGAGACGTATGCACTGCCCCGCTTCGACCAGGACTGGGGCGCCTACGCCGATGCAGGCCAGCCCGCGCCGGCACAGAGCCCGCTACCCCCGACTCTCTCCGCGTGGCGCACCGACCTCTCCTGGCCTGCCGAGACGGACCCGGACGAGGCGACCATCGACCTGTCCGTCCGGGCCGGCGCCCCGAACGTCGTCGTCGGGAGCGACGCCTCCGTCCCTGACGCCGACCTCACGTACACGCCGACCGGACGCGCGACGGCGAGCACGGCCGCCGGCGACGCCACGGTGCTCGTCCCCGACGCGACCCTCAGCTCCCTCCTCACCTCCCCCGTGCAGGCGACGCCGGCCGGTGCACGTCAGCGCGTGCTCGCCGAGCTGGCCGTCATCTCCCGGGAACGACCTGGTGACCAGCGCCACGTCCTCGTGACCGTCCCCCGCGACTGGTCCGCCGCACCGGCGATCGCCCACGCCCAGGTCGCAGCCATGGGGAGCGCCCCGTGGACGTCGCTCGAGCCCGTGTCGACGCTCGCCGCCAGCCCAGACCCGGGCGTCTCACGCACGAGCCCTCCCGAGCCCAGCGCGAGCGAGAACGAGCTCAACCCCGCAGCCATGGAGAGCCTCCGCGGGATCAGCGCGGACGTCGCCGAGTTCGCCACCGTCGTCCCGGACCCGCTCGCTCTCACCGAGCCGCTCGACGAGGCGATCCTCGCGACGAGCTCGATCGGCTGGCGCGCCGACAGCGCCGGACGGGCACAGGCGATCACGAACATCCGCACGGAGGCGGCGGCCATCACGTCCTCGATCACCGTCCTCGGCACGAGCGACTTCACGCTCATCAGCACGGGCAGCTCGATCCCGGTCGACATCCACAGCTCTCTCGAACAACCCGCCACGGTCGTCGTCGCGCTCGCGCCGGACGACCCTCGCCTCGTCGCCGAGGAGTCGGTGACGGTCACCGTCCCCGCCGGCTCCGACGCGTCCGTGACCATCCCTGTCAAGGCCATCGGAAGCGGCGATGTCACCGTCTCCGTGCAGATCCTCGCACCGAACGGTGCAGTCGTGGCCCAGCCGTACACCTTCGGCGTGCGGGTCCGCGCCGACTGGGAGACCGTCGGCACCGTCGTCGTCACGAGCTTGCTCGTCCTCCTCCTCGCGGGAGGTGTCTGGCGGACCATCCACCGAGGCCGATCCGACCGTCGGGCGTCGGCTGCTGTGGTCGAGCAGCTCGAGCTGAGCGAGCAGACCGGCGAGCTGTCGGTCCTCCTCGACGCTCAACCCGACGGGCCGCCGCCGATCGTCGACCCAGAGCATCCTCGAGGTCCACTGCACCCCGACGACAGTGGGAGAACCCTGTGAGCGCGCAACCGGTCAGCACCCGCTCCATGGGGCGAAGCTCAATGATCATGGCGTCGGGCACAGCCGTGTCCCGCGGGCTGGGGCTCGTCCGCAACGTCCTCCTCGTCGCCATCCTCGGATCGACCGGGAAGATCGCCGACGCCTTCGACATCGCGAACAAGGTGCCGAACATCCTCTTCGCACTCATCGCCGGGGGCGTGCTCAACGCGGTCATCGTCCCGCAGGTCATGAAGGCGTACCGCTCGGACAACGCGCAGGAGTACCTCGACAAGCTCCTCACGATCACGACCGCGGCGCTGCTGCTGCTCACCGTCCTGTGCACGGCCGGAGCATCGGGCGCCGTGTGGATCTACACGAACGGGTCGAGCTGGTCCGCCGCGCAGACGTCCCTCGCGGTCGCGTTCGCGTTCTGGTGCATCCCCCAGCTCTTCTTCTACGGGCTGTACTCGATCCTCGGGCAGGTCCTCAACGCCCGCAGCCAGTTCGGCCCGTTCATGTGGGCGCCTGCGATGAACAACGTCATCTCGATCATCGGCTTCGGCGCGTTCCTCCTCGTCTTCGGCGGCCAGGACGCCAACGCGTCGCTCTCCGACTGGGGCACACCGCAGATCGCGCTCCTCGGCGGCGTCGCGACGTTCGGCGTCGTGTGCCAGGCGCTCGTCCTCATCGTGCCGCTGTGGCGCTCGGGCTTCCGCTGGCACCTGCGGTTCGGGGTCCGCGGGGTGGGCCTGCGGTCCGTCGGGCGGGTCGGCATGTGGACGTTCGCCGCCGTGATCCTCGACCAGGTCGCCGTGTGGGTGACGACGAGCATCGCGACGGCCGCGCCCAGCGCCGCACTGGCCGAGGGCTATACCGGTGCTGCCGTCGCCGGGAACGGCGCCTACACGCAAGCGCTCATGGTCTATCTCCTGCCCCACTCCCTCGTGACCGTGTCGGTCGCGACCGCGCTGTTCACGGGCATGAGCGCGGCTGCGGCGCGCGGCGACCTCGCGTCCGTGCGGGAGAGCGTGTCGCGCGGGCTGCGCGTCATCGGCGTCTTCACAGTCTTTGCGACAGCAGCCCTCGTCGTCCTCTCTCAACCGGCCATGAAGCTGCTCGTGCCCAGCCTGCGCCCCGACGACGTCGTCGTCGTCGGGCGCGTCATGCTCGCCATGGCCCTCGGTCTCGTCCCGCTGGGCGCGATGGTGCTCATGAAGTGGGTGTACTTCGCGTTCGAGGACGGCAAGACGGTCTTCCTCATCCAGATCCCCGTGACGATCGTCCTCGGAGCCGGTGCGTACGCCTCGACGTTCTTCCTGCCTGGCGAATGGTGGGTGGTCGCCGTCGCCGGTGCGATGTCGCTCTCCAACCTCGTGGCGGTCCTGCTCCGCATGAGGGGCCTCGTGACGAAGATGGACGGGCTCGACCTGCCGCGCATCCTCCGGCTCCACGTCCAGCTCGTCATCGCGGCTGCCGTGGCAGGTGGGATCGGGTGGGGGGTGCTCAAGGTCTGGGGCTTCGAGCCCGACGACTCGTTCCTCCAGGCGCTCGCCGTCACGCTGCTCGTCGGCGTCACCATGACGGCCGTGTACGTCCTCGCACTGCGCATCATGCGCGTCGAGGAGCTCCAGGGTCTCGTCGCGCCGATCATGCGCAAGCTCTCACGACGGCGAGCGGCCTGAGACGCGTACCATGTTGGCGATGCCGACTGATTGCCGAACCGACCTGACGACGCGTGAACGGGGGCCCTTGCGTGGACAGCGTTGAACGAGGAACTCTGGTCGTCGCCCGGTACCGCCTCGAGGACCAGATCCCGAGCGACCTCGACGGTGTCCGGGCGTGGGAAGCCGTTGACCAGATCCTCGACCGACCCGTGCGCGTGAGCCTCGTGGACGGCGACACGGCTGCCCTGACGCTCGACGCCGCGAGGCGCGCAGCGCTCGTGTCTGACGCCCGACTCACCCGCGTCCTCGACGTGCTCCACGACGCCTCGCGGAACTTCGTGGTGACCGAGCCGCACCTCGGCCGCACCCTCGCGGAGCTCGTCGAGACGGGCCCGTTGAGCGCGGCGCAGGCACGAGCGGTGATCGGAGACGCGGCTCGCGCGCTCGAGTCGGCTCGCCGACGCGGCGTCCACCACGGTGCGCTCCGCCCGTCGGCCATCCGCGTCCACAAGGGTGCGGTACGCGTCACGGGCCTCGGGCTCGACGGTGCTCTCGGCACCCACGCGGGGGCTGCACCGACGGGCGACGAGGCATCACGCCGCGACACGGTCGCGCTCGTCGCGCTGCTGCACTACGCACTCACCGGGACACTTCCGGCCGCGGGTCTCGACGTCGCCGCACTGCACCCCGGTGCCCCTGTCCCTGCTGGGCTCCTCGGCGCCGGCCAGCCGATACCGGCACCACGGGACGTCGTCCCTGACGTACCGAACGACCTCGACACGCTGTGTGTCGTGACGCTGGGCCCGAACGACGACGGGCCGCACACGCCCGGACAGCTCGTGCAGGAACTCGAACCTTGGGATGAGGACGACGTGCCACAGAACGCCGACGACAAGGTGGTCCCGGAGATCCCCGGCCCTCCGCCCGCACCCGGTGTGCAGCGTCAGTCGGTCCGCGCGACCTTCGGTTCCTCGACCCTCGCCGGATCCTCGATGCCGGGTACTCCCCCGCCTGCCGGTCCGGTGCGTCGCCCGGCGACCGGTCGTATCCCGCGGGTCGGCGGGAGCCCCGTCGTGCGCACGTCGATGGCGGCGTCGGCGGCAGCCGCTGCGGCAGCCGCGCAGCCCACCGTGGATGCTCCCGCCGTGCTGCCGCCGTCCTTCACGCCCACCGACGCACCACCCGTCGCCGCTCAGGGCTCAGCGACCGGTGCCGAGACGGCGACGGTCCGCTCGTCCAGCGGCCTGGACACCCTGGCCGAGCCACAGCCGAGCGCGACGAACCAGGGTGCGATCGACCGGACCTTCGAGTCGATGGTCTCGACGAAGGACCGTGCGAAGCACCTCCGCTTCAACCCGACCGCCTTCGTGCTCGTCCTCATGCTCGTCGTCGTCATCTTCGGCGGTCTCTGGGCCAAGAATGCGCTGGGCGACGGTCTCGTCCCGCCGATCGTCTCCTTCGATGCGCGGGAGAACGACGCCGACGCCGTGCCCGACGGGGGGACCGAGCCCGGGGCCGAACCGACGGACGCACCTCCGCCCGCGGCTCCCGTCGTCGTCCCGGTCATCGCGTCGGGTGCCCAGCTCGACCCGCTCGGCGACAACAACGAGCACCCTGAGCTCCAGGACGCGGCCATCGACGGGGACTCCACGACCTCCTGGTACACGCGCTCGTTCAACAGCTCACAGTTCGGCGGCTACAAGACGGGTATCGGCTACGCCGTGACGCTCGCCCAGCCTGCAGACGTCTCGACCGTGTTCCTCACGACGAACAGCATCGGCGGCAACGTCGAGGTGCGGGCAACCGACCCGTCCACACCGACGGAGGGACCTGTCCTCGCCTCGGGACCGCTCGCTCCCGAGACGGTCCTCACCCTCTCGGCACCGGTCACGACGCAGACGATCGTCCTGTGGTTCACAGATCTTCCCGCCATGCCCACGGGCAAGTACCGCGTCGAGCTCTTCGAGATCGCGCTCTCCTGACGTGGGAGCGCCCACCGCACGCTCTGCGTCCTGAGGCGTCTCCCCGGGCGGGAACAACGGCTCCCGTCCTGGTGTTCACGACGCTAGACAGACCACCCCTCGACCGGATTGAAGGAACGACAGTGACCGTAGCGTCCACGCCCACTCACGAGGTGCCCACCCACGAGGTCATCATCATCGGTTCGGGTCCTGCGGGGTATACGGCTGCGGTGTATGCGGCGCGGGCGGGGTTGGCGCC
>NZ_JBDYKL010000039.1:0-46567 GCF_040012415.1 Sanguibacter sp. 25GB23B1 | reverse complement strand
CCCCCCCCCCCCCCCCCCCCCCCTGCTCTGGACGAGGGCTCAGGAGCCGTAGCCGTCGTTGGCTGCGATGTCCGCGTCGATGTCGGCGACCGCCTGGTCCAGGGTCGACTGGATGTCCGCACCGGACATGATGTCCTTCGCGGCTCGTTCGAAGGTGCTGGACATCACGGCGTAGGCCGGCGTCGGCGGCCGGATGACGGCGAGGTCCGTGAGGTCGACGAACGGGCGCAGCGGCGCGCCCTCGGCGAAGTTCGCCGACGCGGCCTCAGCCTCAGCGGTCGCCGGGATGACGACCTGCTGGTCGCTGAAGGCCGTGATGTACTCGGTGTCGAAGCTGAACTCCAGGTAGGCGCGGGCGCCCTCCACCTGGTTGCAGCTCGTCGAGATCCCCCACTGCCAGGAGCCTCCACCGATCTTCGGGCCGTTGCCGAAGTCCGGCGGCGGGAGGATGAGCAGGTCGTCACCGACGGCGTCGAGGGAGTCCATCGCGTTCCAGACGCCCGTGTAGCTGATGGCGACCTCGTCGTCGTTGAACTCCTGGTTGCCGATCGTCCCGCCGTTGCTCGTCAGACCACGGTCGAACGCGCTCTGGAACCAGGTGAAGAACTCGACGGCCTCGGGACCGTTGAGCGCTCCCTCGGCGGTGGTCATCGTGTCCCGGTCGACGAGGTCGCCGCCCGCGCTCTGCAACATCGGCGAGTAGGCGTACGGCCACCACTCCCCGGTGTCCTCGGCGCCGATGTCGAGCGGGGTCTCGTAGCCTGCCGCCTGGAGGATGACCAGCGCGGCGTCGAACTCGTCGATGGTCCAGGGGTCCTCGACCGTGGGGATGCGGATGGCGTTGGCCTCGAGCACGGACTGGCGCGCGAACAGGGAGAGCGCGGCGTCCCAGTACCCGGCCGAGTAGACCTCCCCGTCCCAGGTGCCGACCGCGGTGGGCAGCAGGCTGTCCGTGATCTCGGTGGAGATCCCGAGCGGCTGCACGTACCCCGCCCAGGCCCAGTTGGGCACGATCGGCCCGTCCATGTCGAGGAGGCACGGCAGGTCGTCCGACGCTGCGGCGGCGACGATCGCGTCGTTGTAGGCCGCCTGGGGGAAGGACTCCTGGACGACCTCGTAGTCGTCCTGCGAGGCGTTGAAGTCCTCGATGATCTGCTCGTAGACGCCGAGCTCGGCCGGGTTGCCGGCCGAGTGGGTCCAGAGCGTGACCTGGGCAGGGCCGTCGGTGTCTCCACCGCCCTGTCCTGCCTGCCCGCAGGCGGTGAGGGTCGTGGCAGAGACGGCGCTGATCGCTAAGATCGCCGTGAGGGACGTGCGCTTCATCGGTGTTCCTCTCGGAGGTCGGATGTCAGGTCCGACCTCGTGCTCTGTGGTCTCCCGTCCGGAGACCACGGGGTGTTCACTGCCCGTCGTCGGCCGGCTGTCCAGGCGAGGCCGACGGCGGGCACACTGATTCCCGCTCGACGAGGGGGCAGGGCATCCGCAGGATGCCCTCCCCCGTGTCGGGTGGGGTTCTCACGCCGAGGAGGACCTCCGTCGCCCAGCGACCCATCTCGTAGTGAGGGAGGGCCACCGTGGTGAGCGGTGGGTCGAGCTCGGTGGCTATGAGCTGCTGGTCGTCGTAGCCGACGACCGACAGGTCCTGGGGGATGCGCACGCCGTGGTGGCGGGCGGAGGCGTAGGCGCCGGCGGCGATCCGGTCGTTGAAGCAGAACAGCGCGGTCGGTCGCCGGTGTGCCGGCAGCGCGAGCAGGCTGTCGACGGCGACGCGGGCGTCGGCAGCCGTCGCGGCCTTCGCGTGCACGTGCCATGCCGGGTCCGGGGTGATGCCCGCGGTGCGCAGGACCTCGAGGTAGCCCGCGTGGCGGAGGCCCGACGCGAGCGGCACAGGTTCCTCGCCGATGTCGACGAACGCGATGCGCCGGTGGCCGGTCCGGACGAGGAGGTCCACGGCGGTGCGCGCGCCTTCGCGGTCGTCCGGCACGACGGACGGGAAGCCCCCCTCGCGGGGGAAGCAGTCGAGGAACACCGTGCCGGTCGGCAGTCCCTCGGGCGGGTCGACGGGCCGGTGCCACATGCAGGCGTACACCAGGCCGTCGACCTGCTGCGCGAGCAGCGCCCGGACCGCGTCCCGCTCGACCTCGGCGTCACCGCCGGTGTTGACCAGGAAGAGGAGCCGACCGTGCTCGCGTGCCACGTCCTGGGCCGCCTCGACCATCCGGACCGCGTAGGGGGTGGTGGCGATGCGGTCGGAGATCAGACCGATCGTGTGCGTCCGCTGCGTGCGCAGCCCACGGGCGAGGACGTTCGGCTCGTATCCGAGCTCCTGCGCGACGCGGTGCACCCGCAGACGTGTGCTCTCGGGGAAGCGGTCGGTGTTGCGCCCGTTGAGGATGAGCGAGACGGTCGTCGCCGACACGAGCGCCTCGCGCGCGACGTCAGCGATCTTGATCCGTGCCATCTGTGCTCCTCGTTGAGCAGTCGACCGACCGGTAGTAAACCGATTGACTAAAGAATGCACCTCACGTCCCGACGTGTCAATCGTCAGTGCTGCGCGAGCTCGAGGAGCAGGACCCTGCAGGTCGTCGCGACGGCGGCCTCGAGGTTCGCGGCCCCCTCGCGGAGGGCGGTGGCGAGGTCGCAGGGACCCTGGGTGATCGGGACGACGGCGTGGACGCCGTGCTCGTAGAGCACCGCGGCTCCGCCCTCGACACGTCCCGCGAAGACGATCACCGGCACCCCTGCGCGCTGTGCGGCTCGTGCGACACCGAACGGCGCCTTGCCCTGGGCGGTCTGCGCATCGACGCTCCCCTCCCCGGTGAGCACGAGGTCCGCGCCCGCCAGCGCGTCACCGAGGTGCGCAGCAGCCTTGACGACCTCGATGCCGCTGCGGACCTGCGCCTCGCACACCGCGAGGAACGCCGCCCCGAGACCACCCGCGGCGCCCGAGCCGGGGACGCGCGTGACGTCGCGCCCCGCGAGCGCACCGAGGTGCTCACCGAGGACCGTCAGGGCCGCGTCGAGCCGCTCGACGAGCCGGGGCGACGCGCCCTTCTGCGGCCCGAAGACCACGGACGCTCCGTCCGGGCCGAGGAGGGTGTTCGTCACGTCGCTCGCGAGCTGCACGTCTGTGCGCGCGAGTCGAGGGTCGAGCCCGCTCGCATCGATGCGGACGAGACGCTCGAGGGCACCGGGCCCGGCAGGCAGGTCCACGCCGTCGCCGTCGAGCAGCCGGAGGCCGAGGGCCTGGAGCATCCCGGCACCGCCGTCGTTGGTCACGGTCCCGCCGAGCCCGACGACGAGACGTCGGGCTCCCCGGTCGAGCGCGTCGCGCACGATCTCGCCCACGCCGGCCGAGCCCGCGCGCCACGGGTCTCTCGCGTCCGCGGGCACCAGGGCGATACCGACAGCAGCAGCGACCTCGACGATCGCGAGCCGCTCGTCCGCGACCCAGCCGTAGGCGGCGTCGACGGGTGCGCCCAGCGGCCCTGTCACCCGGACGGTGACGAGCTCCCCGCCGAGCGCGCCCAGGAGGGCGTCCACGGTCCCCTCGCCGCCGTCCGCCATCGGGAGCACGACGCACTGCGCGTCGGGAAGCACCGCGCGGACGCCGCGCTCCATCGCCGCCGCGGCCTCGCGCGCGGTCATGGACTCCTTGAACGAGTCGGGGGCGAGGACGATCTTCATGCGACCGCGCTCGCGAGGACGGTGTTGACGAGCAGCACGTAGGCGGCCGTCCCGCCGAGGATGGACAGCAGCGCGTTGTGCCGCCACACGTGGAGCCCGACGGTCACCCCGAGGGCGATCGCCTCGGGCAGACCGTGCCACCCGGTGCCGAGCGAGACGTCCTTGAGCGTGTAGACGACGAGGATCGTCATGATCCCCACCGGCATGTACCGGCTGAGGAAACCCATGAAGGCCGAGCCTCGCAACGGTTCGAGCACTGCGAACGGCAGCGCACGCAGGGCGAAGGTCACGGCGAGGATCGTCGTGAGCGCCGCGAGGACGTAGGCGTCGCTAGGCACGGGCAGCCTCCTCCGCGTCCGGTCCGCGCCCGTCGGGACGACGGCGCAGGGCGAACCGCACGGTGAGCGCGGTGAGGAAGAGCAGCATCGCGACGACGAGCATCTCCCCGGGGGCGACGAGGAGCGCGACGAGCGCCGAACCGAGCGCGAGCACCGGCGACGGCACGTCGCGGCTGTGCCGGTACGCGTCGAGCGCGAGGACAGTGAACAGTGCCGTGAGCGCGAACCACATGCCGCGCGGGACCTCGGGCAGCACCTCGCCGAGCAGCGCGCCGGCGATGCCCCCGAGCACCCAGTAGGACTGGCACAGCACCTGCATCCACACGACCCGGGCCGTGGTCCGCTCGGCCTCGGGGATGTGGTGGGCGAGCGCGTAGGCCTCGTCGGTGAGCGCGTACATGCTGTACGTCCGTGCAGCCCGGCCGCGGACGGCGTACAGCGGGAACGACAGGGCGTAGAACACGTGCCGGAAGTTCACGAGCAGGGTCGCGAGGGCGATGCTGGCGAGCGGGGTCGCCGCCACGACGAGGCCGATCGCGAGGAACTCGAGCGACCCCGCGTAGATGAACACCGAGAAGAGCGGTGCCCACCACCACGAGAGGCCGGCCTCGACGACGAGCAGGCCGAACGCCACACCGAGCGGGACGAGGGCGACACCGACCGAGACCGTGTCGGTGAGGGCAGCTGCGAGAGGGCGGGGCGAGGAGCGGTCGGGCACGTCGTCACGCTACCTGGAGCCGACGCGCGACGGGCACCCGTCCAGCCGGGAGGTCGCCGGCGCCGGGAGCGTCGCGGTGAGCCCGGAGAGCAGCGCGCGCAGGGCGGGGATCCCGGCCGCGTCCGCGTGGTGGACGAGAAAGAGCCGTCGCGTCCCGGCACCGGTGGCCTCGGCGACGGCGACGCCCGGGTTGCGGACGCTCAGCAGCGCGAGCTCCGGCAGGAGCGCGACCGCGAGCCCTTGCGCGACGAGGGACTGGACGATGACGTAGTCGTCCGTGCTGTGCCGGACGTCCGGCACGAACCCGGCGCGTGCGCACGCTCGCAGCAGGTGCTCGGAGCACTGGACGCAGCCGCCGACCCACCGCTCGTGGGCGACGTCCTCCAGACGGAGGTCCGGTCGGCCTGCGAGCGGGTGCGCGGCGGGCAGGACGAGGCGCAGGACGTCGTCACCCAGCGCGTGGTGCACGAGGGAGCGACCGCCCGGCTCGGGCTCGTCGTCGTACCGGAAGACGAGCGCGGCGTCGACGTCGCCGCGCTCGAGGAGCTCGAGCGCCTGGGGCGGCTCGGCGTCGACGAGGCGCACCTCGAGGCCGGGCGTCCGTTCGTCCATGACCTGGAGGGCCGCCGGGACGAGGGTGGCGCCGGCGGTCGGGAAGGTCGCGAGGCGCACGCTCCCGGCGGTGCTGTCCGCGAGAGCGGCCATCTCGGCGTCGGCGGCCCGCAGGCGAGCCGCGAGAGCGTCGGCGTGCCCGAGGAGGACCGCGCCGGCCTCGGTGACGACGATCCCGCGAGCACCGCGCACGACGAGCGGGACGCGCAACTCGCGCTCGAGCGCACGGACGTGCTGGCTGACGGCGGGCTGGGTCCACCCGAGCTCACGGGCCGCGGCGGCGAGCGAGCCGGTCCGGGCGACCGCCCCAAAGATGAGGAGTCGTTTGGCGTCCATGACCCAAGTATGACTTGGATCTGTGCCTACGAGGTCGGTCTTCCGCGCCCCGGGCGTCCGGACGACGATGGACGCATGCGAACCATCGGACTGCTGGGCGGCATGAGCTGGGACTCCTCCGCGACCTACTACCGCGTGCTCAACGAGGAGGTCCGGGCACGGCTCGCCGGGCACAGCTGCGCCCAGGTCGTCATGGTCTCCCTCGACTTCGCTGCGGTGCGCGCGCTCCAGGTCCGCGAGGCGTGGGACGAGGCGGGCGCGATGCTCGCGGAGGCGGCCCAGCGGCTCGAGGCCGCCGGGGCGGACACGATCGTCCTGTGCACGAACCTCATGCACAAGGTCGCCCCCGCGATCGAGGCGGCGACGACGGTGCCGCTCCTCCACATCGCCGACGCCGTCGGCGCCCGAGCGCAGGAGATGGGCGTCGACCGGCTCGGACTCCTCGGCGCGCGCCAGGTCATGGAAGAACCGTTCTACCGGGACCGGCTGCGGGAGCGGTGGGGCATCGAGGTCCTCGTCCCGGAGGCCGAGGACCGCGACCTCGTCGACCGGGTCGTCTTCGAGGAGCTCACGGCGAGCATCCTCCGACCCGAGTCCCGCGACGACTACGTCGGCGTCATCGACCGGCTCGCTGCCCGCGGTGCGCAGGCCGTGGTGCTCGGCTGCACCGAGATCGGGCTGCTCGTGCGCCCCACGGACACCGCGCTGCCGCTCATCGACTCGGCGCACGTGCACGCCCTGGCAGCCGTCGAGGCGGCGCTCGCGGGGACCACCGTCAGCGCCTGACCCTCGTCGACGCGTGAACGCCTGAACCGCTCAGCACGGAGCCACCTCAGCGCCGCAGCCGCTCCTCCGCGGCCGCCCAGTGCTCCTCGGAGACACCCGAGCCTCGCGAGCCGCCCGGCGTGTAGCGCGTGAGCTCGACCCCGCGCGCACCCACGGCGCGCAGGTCGGCGAGCGTCCCGCCGAGCACACCGACGGCGCGCGCCTGGACGAGGACGTTGCCGAGCGCCGCCCCCTCGACCGGCCCGGCGACGACCGGCAGACCGGTCGCGTCGGCGGTGAGCTGGCACAGGAGCTCGTTGCGCACTCCCCCGCCGACCACGTGGACCACGTCGACCTCGCGGTCTGCGAGCGCGCTCGCGAGGCGGACGGCCCGGCGGTAGGCGAGCGCGAGCGAGTCGAGGATGCAGCGCACCGTCTCGGCCTGCGACTGCGGCGGCGTCTGCCCCGTCCGCACAGCACCCGCCGCGATGCGCGCGGGCATGTCCCCGGGCGCGAGGAGCTCGGGCGAGTCGACGTCGATGACGGTCGTGAGCGCGGGAACCCGCGCGGCGGCGGCGAGGAGGTCCGGCAGGTCTGCGGGCAGGCCGGCATCGTTCCACGTGCGCAGCGACTCCTGGAGGAGCCACAGGCCCATGACGTTGCGCAGGTAGCGGACTGTCCCGTCGACGCCGAGCTCGTTGGTGAAGTTCGCCTCGCGGCTCGCCTCGGAGAGCACAGGGGCGTCGAGCTCGAGACCGACGAGGGACCACGTGCCGCACGAGACGTACGCGAAGCTCTCGGTCGTCGCAGGGACCGCGACGACCGCCGACGCCGTGTCGTGCGAGCCGACCGCGACGAGCGGGACGGGGCCGGCGATCCCGGCGGTCCGCGCCACGTCGTCGCTCAGCGGCGCGACGACCGTGCCCGGCTCGACGAGCCTCGGCAGGAGGTGGGCCACGTCGTCGAAGTGCACGGCGAGGCGCGCGAGCAGGTGGGTGGACCACTGCCGCGCACGGACGTCGAGCAGACCCGTGGTGCTCGCGTTCGTCACCTCGGCGACGGCCGCGCCCGTGAGCCAGTACCCGAGGAGGTCGGGGACGAGGAGCATCTGCCGGGCGGCCGCGAGCTGCGCGGAACCGCCCGCCGCGACGAGCTGGAACTCGGTGTTGAAGGGCTGCGTCTGGAGGCCGTTCACCGCGTAGTGGTCGGCGGCACTGACGCGCGCGAACACGCGCTCCGGCACTCCGGCGGTGCGGCCGTCCCGGTAGTGGACGGGGTTGCCGAGGAGCTCACCGTCCGCGTCGAGCAGGCCGTGGTCGACCGCCCACGAGTCGATGCCTACGCCGTGGACGACGTCGCCCCGCGCGTGGCACTCCCGCCCGGCGGCGCGCAGGCCGTCGAGCACCCCTTGGTGCAGGCGCAGCACGTCCCAGCGGAGCGTGCCTCCGACCTCGACGGGGCCGTTGGGGAAGCGGTTCACCTCGTGCAGCTCGACCCGAGGCTCGCCGGAGGCCACGTCGAGGACGCGACCGACGATGACCCGGCCGCTCGACGCACCGAGGTCGACGGCGACGAACGCCGGCGTCCCCGCCGCGACGGCGCTCGCCCGGTCGTTCATCGCAGGAACGCGGCGGCGACCCCCGAGTCCACGGGCACGTGCAGCCCGGTGGTCTGGGAGAGGTCCGGTCCGGTGAGCGCGTACACCGCGGCGGCGACGTGCTCGGGGAGCACCTCGCGCTTGAGCAGCGTCCGCTGGGCGTAGTACTGGCCGAGGTCTTCCTCGGCGACGCCGTAGACCGCGGCGCGCTTGGCGCCCCAGCCGCCGGCGAAGATCCCCGAGCCGCGGACGACCCCGTCGGGGTTGACGCCGTTGACCCGGATGCCGTGCTCACCGAGCTCGGCCGCGAGGAGGCGGACCTGGTGGGCCTGGTCGGCTTTCGTCGCGGAGTACGCGATGTTGTTGGGGCCGGCGAAGAGCGAGTTCTTCGACGCGATGTAGACGACGTCGCCGCCCATCTTCTGGGCGATCATCGCGCGTGCCGCCTCGCGGGCGACGAGGAACGACCCCTTGGCCATGACGTCGTGCTGGAGGTCCCAGTCGGCCGCCGTGGTCTCGAGGAGCGGCTTGGAGATGGACAGCCCGGCGTTGTTCACGACGAGGTCCACTCCCCCGAACGCGAGGGCGGCAGCGTCGACGAGGGCGACGACGTCCTCCTCGCTCGTGACGTCGGCGCGGACGGCGACGGCGACGTCGGACCCGCCGAGCTCGTCGGCGACGGCCTGCGCGCCCTCGATGTTGAGATCGGCGATGACCACGCAGGCGCCCTCGGCCGCGAGCCGCTCGGCGATGGCCCGGCCGATGCCGGAGCCGGCGCCCGTGACGAGCGCGACGCGCGTGGCGAGCGGCTTCGGGGCAGGCATGCGCTGGAGCTTGGCCTCCTCGAGCGCCCAGTACTCGATGCGGAACTTCTCCGACTCGTCGATGGGCGCGTAGGTCGAGATGGCCTCGGCACCGCGCATGACGTTGATCGCGTTGACGTAGAACTCCCCCGCCACCCGTGCCGTCTGCTTGTTCTTGCCGAAGGAGAACATGCCGACGCCCGGTACGAGGACGATGGCCGGGTCTGCGCCGCGCATCGCGGGCGACGACGCGTCGGCGTGGCGGTCGTAGTACGCCGCGTAGTCGGCGCGGTAGGCCTCGTGCAGCTCGGCGAGACGAGCCGTGACCTCCTCGACCGAGGCCGACGCCGGCAGGTCGACGACGAGCGGCTTGATCTTCGTCCGCAGGAAGTGGTCGGGGCAGCTCGTGCCGAGCTCCGCCAGCGGGGCGAGCCGTTCGCGGGCGAGGAAGTCGAGGACCACGTCGGAGTCGGTGAAGTGGCCCACCTGCGGGGCGTCGGTCGACGCGATCCCTCGGACCACGGGTGCGAGCCGCGCGGCCTTCGCACGGCGCTCGGTGACGGGCAGCGCCTCGGCACCCGCGACGGGCGCGCCGAACGGGTGCGTGCCCTCGTCGGCGAGAGTGCTCGTGCGCGCCTCGATGAACGCCTCGGCGGCCGCGACGATCTCGAGGCTGCGGGCCTCGGCCTCGTCGCTCGTGGCGCCCCAGGCAGTGATGCCGTGGCCACCGAGGATGCAGCCGATCGCCTGCGGGTTCGCCTCCTTGACCGCCGCGATGTCGAGTCCGAGCTGGAAGCCGGGCCGACGCCACGGCACCCAGACGACACGGTCCCCGAAGCACTCCGCCGTGAGCGCCTCCCCGTCGACCGACGTCGCGATCGCGATACCCGAGTCCGGGTGCAGGTGGTCCACGTGCGGCGCGTCGACGAGGCCGTGCATCGCCGTGTCGATCGACGGCGCCGCACCGCCCTTGCCGTGCAGGCAGAAGTCGAACGCCGCGACCATCTCGTCCTCGCGGTCGACACCCGGGTAGACGCCGGTCAGCGCGCGGAGGCGGTCGAGGCGGAGCACCGCGAGGTTCTTCTCCGTGAGCGTCCCGAGGTCGCCGCCGGAGCCCTTGACCCACAGCAGCTCGACGGGCTCTCCCGTCACCGGGTCGGTCTCCGTGCCCTTGGCGGACGTGTTGCCGCCCGCGTAGTTCGTCGTCCGTGGGTCCGCGCCGAGGCGGTTGGAGCGCGCGACGAGGGCCGCGGCGGGAGTCGTCGTGCCGGTGCTGGTCTGGTCCGTGCTCGTCTGGTCCGTGCTCATCGGGTCAGGCTCCCCATCCGGCTTGAGCGCCGCCCACGCGGGCGGCGGAGATCGTCTCGAAGTACCCCGAGGCGGCGTAGGCCGCGATCGGGTCGGGTGCGAGGCCCTGCGACTCGCGGAGCTCGGCGAGGAGACCGCGGACGTCCGTGTTGTACGCGTCCATGAGTGCCGCGTTCGCGCCGAGCACGTCACCGGACTGCTGCGCGGCGTCGAGCACCTCGGTGTCGACGAGCAGCGCTTTCGCGGTGGCCTCCTGGACGTTCATGACCGACCGGATCTGCGCGGGGATCTTCGGCTCGATGTTGTGGCACTGGTCGAGCATGAAGTTCACGCCGGAGTCCGGGGCGAGCGCGCCGCCCGAGACGATCTCGTGCATGATCCGGAAGAGCTGGAACGGGTCCGCCGCACCGACCATGAGGTCGTCGTCGGCGTAGAACCGCGAGTTGAAGTCGAACGCGCCGAGGCGGCCCTGGCGCAGGAGCTGCGCGACGATGAACTCGATGTTCGTGCCCGGCGCGTGGTGGCCGGTGTCGAGGACCACGACGGCCCGCTCGCCGAGCGCGAGGCAGTGCAGCAGCGCGGTCCCCCAGTCGGGGATGTCCATCGAGTAGAACGCGGGCTCGAAGAACTTGTACTCGACGACGAGGCGGTGCTCCGGGTCGAGCGCCGCGTAGATCTCCGCCAGCCCGTCCGCGAGACGGTCCTGGCGCGCCCGCAGGTTGTCCTGGCCGGGGTAGTTCAGACCGTCGGGCAGCCACAGCTTGAGGTCCGTCGAGCCGGTGGCCCGCATGACGTCGATGCAGCGCATGTGGTGCTCGACCGCACGCTTGCGCACGGCGGCGTCGGGGTGCGTCAGGGATCCGAGCATGTACTCGTCGTCCTGGAAGAGGTTCGAGTTGATGGCACCGATGGCCACGCCTTCGTCGGCAGCGTGCGCTGCCAGTGCGCCGAAGTCGTCGACGAGGTCCCACGGGATGTGGAGCGACACGCGCGGGGCGGCGCCGGTGAACCGGTGGACCTGCGCGGCGTCCGAGATCTTCTCGAACGGGTCGCGCGGCACGCCCTGCTGGGCGAAGACCTTGAACCGGGTGCCCGAGTTGCCGAATGCCCACGAGGGCAGCTCGATCGTCTGGGACAGGAGCGCCGCGCGCGCCGCGGGGCTCAGCTCGTGTGCTGCCATCATGCTCTCCACCTCGTTGTGAATCGTTTCAAAGGACTGTACTGAGCGCCTGGCCCACCGTCAAGCGACTCCCGTCAGCCCCCCGCGCTCGTCGGGAGACCGGCTGCGGCGAGCTGCGCCTCGAGGTGGAAGACCTCCTCCAGGCGGACCATCCCCTCGTCCGGGGCCGTCCCGTCGTCCGCGACGAAGAACTCCGCCATCTCGGCCTGCCACCGAGCATTCACGCCGGTCCGCGCCATCGCCTCCTGCGCAGCCGCGTAGTCGTCGGTCTCGACGAAACCGACGAGCTGACCCGACGCCGAGAGGAAGAGGTGGTAGTCCGTCCAGCCGGAGTCCCGCAGGGCCTCCAGCATCTCGGGCCACACCGCTGCGTGACGCGCGCGGTACTCCTCCAGCCGATCGGGTCGGACCTGAGAGACGAAGCAGACACGTGCCACGAGAAGCTCCTCCGGGCACCCGGGCCCCGGCGGACCCACGCCGGTCGGGGAACGACAGCGGTGTCGTCCACGTCTCGGCTCGCGGGTGCGATAGATTCAGGGGTGAATCGGTTCATTCCGCTGTGCGAGACGCTACGTCCCCTCACAGGAACGGTCAAGCGCGGCTACGATCGAGACGCTCCGGGGCTCAATGGCGCGCCTCGGTGCACCTCCATCGAAAGGTCACACCCGTGTCGACGACCACCACGCGCAAACGGAGCTCCATCAGCGACGTCGCACGGCTCGCAGGCGTCTCCGTCGGCACGGTGTCCAACGTGCTCAACCGCCCCGACCGCGTGTCACCCTCGACGCGCGAGCGGGTCGAGGACGCGATCGCCCGCCTCCAGTTCGTCCCCAACGGCTCCGCCCGCCAGCTCCGCGCCGGCACCATCACCACCGTCGGCGCGATCGTCCTCGACATCGGCAACCCGTTCTTCACCGAGGTCGCCCGCGGCATCGAGGACCGCCTCGCCGAGGACGACTTCACGCTCATGCTCGCGAGCTCCGACGAGGACCCCGAGCGCGAGGCCCGCTACCTCAAGCTCTTCGAGGAGCACGGCGTGCACGGCGTCCTCGTCGTCCCGTCGAGCGACGACATCGAACCGCTGCTCGAGCTCCGTGCCCGCGGCGTGAACGTCGTGCTCCTCGACGCCACCTCGCCCGTCCCCGACATCTCCTCCGCCGCCGTCAACGACGTCGCCGGCGGGCAGCTCGCCGGGAACCACCTCGTCGCGCAGGGCCACACCCGCATCGCCTTCATCAACGGCCCGCACAGCATCCGCCAGTGCCGCGACCGTCACGCCGGCATGGTGCGCGCCCTCGAGTCGGCAGGTCTCGACCCGTCGACCCACCTCCTCGAGATCACCGCGCCGTCCCTCAACGCCGACGGCGGCGAGGCGGCCATGCGCCAGATCCTCGCGACGACGACCGCGGGCCTCGACCGTCCCACGGCCGTGTTCTGCGTCAACGACCTCGTCGCGCTCGGCGTCCAGCGCACCCTGCGCAAGGAGCACATCGACATCCCCGGGGAGCTTGCGGTCGTGGGGTACGACGACGTGAACTTCGCCGGCGAGCTCGCGATCCCCCTCACCTCCGTCCGTCAGCCCACCCACCAGCTCGGCTACCGCGCCGCGGAGCTCCTCCTCGCCCAGCACGGGCAGGGCGACCGGTTCCGCCACGAGCAGGTCCAGTTCCAGCCCGAGCTCGTCGTCCGAGCGTCGTCCAGCACGACCTGAAGCACCCGACCCGCAGTCCCCGACCCCCGGAGCACACGACGATGTCTGACTCTGCACGCCCTGCCACGCCCACCCCCGCCACCGCGACGAGCCCCCTCGTCGCGGCCTGGCCCGCGATCGGGAGCGAGCGCCCGATCCGCGCGGCGATCATCGGGACCGGAGCCGTCGCCCACCTGCACGCCCAGGCGATCGCCCTCGACCCCCTCGCCGAGCTCGTCGCCTGCGCCAACCGCAACCCCGAGCGACGCGAGGCCTTCGCCGAGACGTACGACGTCGCAGGCCGCTACGCCGACCTCGCCGACCTCCTCGCCGCCGAGACCGTCGACGTGGTGCACCTGTGCACCCCGCCCGACCTCCACCGCGAGCAGACGCTCCAGGCCGTCGCGGCGGGAGTCCACGTCGTGTGCGAGAAGCCTCCGGCCCTCTCCCTCGCCGAGCTCGACGACATGCAGAGCGCCTGCGACGACGCCGGCCTCGCGTTCGGCATCATCTTCCAGCAGCGCACGGGCACGGCAGCCGCGCACGTGCGCGACCTCCTGCGCTCGGGCCGCCTCGGGCGCCCGCTGCTCGCGCAGTGCGAGACCCTCTGGTTCCGGGGCGACGACTACTACGCCGTCGACTGGCGCGGGAGCTGGACCGGCGAGGGCGGCGGGACCACCCTCGGGCACGGGATCCACCAGATGGACCTGCTCGCTCACCTCCTCGGCGACTGGCAGGAGATCAGCGCGCAGACGTGGCGCCTGGCACGCGACACCGAGATGGAGGACGCGTCCACCGCGACCATCCTCTTCGCCAACGGCGTCGTCGCGACGGCCACGTCCTCGACGCTGTGCCCTCGGGAGACCAGCCACGTGCGGGTCGACTGCGAGCGCGCGACGATCGAGGTCGAGCACCTCTACGGCCACTCCGTGGCGAGCTGGCGGGTCACGCCTGCTCCAACGGTCGACCCCGACGAGGCTGCGTCGTGGGCCTTCCCTGAGCACGACGAGCCGAGCGGCCACGTGCCGCTCGTGCGCGAGACGTACCGCGCGCTGCGCGAGGGGACGCCGTTGCCCGACGTCGCGACCTTCGCCCGGCGCCCCTTGGAGATCGTCACCGCGATCTACGCGTCCGCCGACGCGGGGGGCCGCCGGGTCACCGCGACCGAGCTGCGCGAGACCGGGCTGCTGTCCACGGGGCTGGAGAGCACGGTGCGCGACCCGCGCGTCGAGCTCGGGCTCGTCGCCGGGGCGCCCGCGTGACGACCGCACCCGTGAGCCCTGCCCCGGTGTTCCGCGACCCGGTCCACGACGGCGCGGCGGACCCGGTCGTCGTCTACAACCGCGACCTCGGGGAGTGGTGGATGTTCTACACCAACCGTCGCGCGACGACCGAGGGGCCCGGCGTGGGCTGGGTGCACGGCACCGACATCGGCGTCGCGAGCTCGCGGGACGACGGGGCCACCTGGGTGTACCGAGGGATCGTCGAGGGTCTCGACGTCGAGTGGGGGCGCAACACGTTCTGGGCGCCCGAGATCGTCTGGGCCGAGGGCGAGTACCACATGTACGTCTCGTACATCCAGGGCATCCCGACGCAGTGGGCGGGGCACGAGCGCGAGATCGAGCACTGGACGAGCCCCGACCTCCTCACGTGGACGCGGCGCTCGCGGCTCGACCTCGGCTCGCACAAGGTCATCGACGCGTGCGTCTTCCCGCTCGCCGCCTCGACCGGTCCGGTCGCACCGGACGGCACCCGGCGGGCGCGGTACCGCATGTGGTTCAAGGACGAGGACGCCGGGTCCCACACCTACGCCGCCGACTCCGACGACCTGTACACCTGGACGCCGGTCGGGCCCGTCATCACGGGGCGTCCGCACGAGGGCCCCAACGTCTTCCGGCTCGGCGGCCACTTCTGGATGATCGTCGACGAGTGGCAGGGGCAGCGCGTCTACCGGTCGGACGACCTCGAGTCCTGGGAGGCGCAGGGCCTCGTCCTCGACTCCCCCGGGTCGCGCCCGGACGACGCGACGATCGGGCTGCACGCCGACGTCGTCGTGCCCGGGTCGGTGTCGGTCGACGTGCCCGCGGGCGCCGACGACCCGGGTGCGGTCGCGTACGTCTTCTACTTCACGCACCCTGAGCGTCACGGCGAGCTGCGGGACCCGGTCGGCTACGGCGAGCGCCGCACGTCCGTCCAGGTGGCGACGCTCCGCGTCGTCGACGGACGGCTGACCTGCGACCGCGACGAGCCGACGACGCCCCGGCTCGGCCCGCGCAGCTGAGCTCCGTCGGTTATCCAGCCGCCGGCTGGACGAGCTTGTCGGGGTTGCGCACGAGGTAGACACCGGTGATCCTGCGCTCGTCGTCCACCGCCAGGGCGAGGGTGACGTCCAGCCGCTCGCCGACGTGGACGAGCGCGCCCGGACCGCCGCTGAGCGTCCCGATCTCTACCCGCACCTGCGGCAGCGGCGCGCGCGCGATGCTCAGCACGAACGCCGCCACGCCCTCCGCCCCGACGATCGGTCTGCGGGCGGCGACGACCTTCCCGCCACCGTCGGAGAGCAGCACCGCGTCAGGTGCGAGCACGTCCATGAGCGCCTGGAGGTCCCCGGTGACCACCGCGGCCAGGAAAGCCTCGAGCACCTCCTCCCCGACCTGGGTGGCGACCGGGCTGCGCCCCGGTGCCGTCAGGCGGGTGCGGGCTCGGCGGGCGATCTGGCGGACGGCCGCCTGGGTCTTGCCCAGGGCGTCGGCGACCACCGGGTAGGGCAGGCCGAAGACCTCGTGGAGCATGAACACCGCCCGCTGCTCCGGGGTCGCCTGCTGGAGCACCACGGACAGCGCGTAGCCGATGTCCTCCCGGGCGAGGACCTGCTGCTCCGGGCTCTCCCGGTCGGCCACCAACGGTTCGGGCAACCAGGGACCTGGGTAGTCCTCCCGGCGTCGGCTGACGGTGCGCACCGCGTTGAGCGCCGTGCGCGTGGCCATCGTGGCGAGGTACGCCCGCGGGTGTCGCACCGCTGACAGCTCGACGTCCGCCCACCGCAGGTAGACCTCCTGGACGACGTCCTCGGCGTCGGCCCGGGTGCCGAGGATCTCGTAGGCGATCGCGAAGGCCGTCCACCGGTGAGCGGCGAACAGCTCGGCCTTCTCCGTCATGGTCTTCTCCTGCACGGTGTCCACGGCGGTCACCCTACGGGCACGGACGGTCCCGGCGGCCACGTGTAGGAGCCCGGCCTGCGCGCCTCGTCGGCCAGCCATGCCACCGTCATCCGGCAGACCTTCTCCTTGAACCAGCCTCCGGCTCGGCCGGTCAGCGCCCACGGGCGGGCGGCGTCGTCCGGACGGACGGCCTGCACGTGGCCGTGCCCGGCCGCCAGGTCCACGCACCGGACGACGTAGCCGATGTCGATCGTCGCCGGTTCGTCGCCGGCCAGGCGGGCGAGCACGGTCCCGGCTGCGTGCGCCCCGAGCGGGAGCGCCGAGGCGCAGGAGGCCCGCAGGTGCGACCCGGCGTGAGTCGTCACGGCCACGGCGTCCCCGGCGCCCAGGATGCGCTCGTGCCCGGGCACCGTCAGCGTCCCGTCCACGAGCAGCCGACCGTCCGCAGTCACGGGCAGGCCGCTGTCAGCGGCGAGCGACGGGACCGACAACCCCACCGTCCAGACGGTCGCCTGCGCGGGTGGGCGCGAGCCGCCGACGACGGTGACGGCCCCCGTGACCGGGTCCACGGTCCCGTCCTCGACCCGTATGCCGAGGCCCCGCAGGCGACGGGCCACGGCCGGTCGCCCGGTCAGCGGACGAGCCGACCGGCCGGGAGCCACGACGGTGACCGCCAGGTCCGGTCGAGAGGCCGCCACGGCGCAGGCCAGCTCTACACCCGTCGGTCCCGCTCCCGCGACCGTCACGGTGGACCCGGGCGGGAGCCCGCTGATCGTCTCGCGCGTGGCCTGCGCGGCCGCGCGGTTGGTCACCGACAGCAGGGGCGTCGTCTGCTCGCCGCTGCCCACCGCGAGCACGAGCCAGTCGAAGCGGACCGGTTCGTGGTGCTCCAGGACGACCACCCGGTTCTCGCTGTCGACGCTCACGGCCCGGGCACGCAGGTGCCGCACCGTCGGGTGCACCACCTCGGACCAGTCGACACCCGCCGAGCCTCGCGTCCCGGCCGCGACCTCGTGCAGCCTGATCCGCTCGGAGAACTGCTCACCCGGGTCCACGAGAGTGACCTCCACAGGAGGCGAGGCCTCGTTCCCGGCGAGGCGGTTGGCCGCCATCACTCCCGCGTAACCGCCACCCACGACGACGACGTGCACCGGTTCAGGCATCATGCTCCACTCTCCAGAGGTGTCTTGACACCATCTAGACACCGCCCACGGGACGTCTGTGACACCCCGCTCGCTGTGGAGGCGATCCGCCCTCTCGTGCGGCTCCCGCCCGAGAGCCCGGGTCAGCGGGTCATGTGCGCCTCAGCGGCCGGACGCAACCCGGCGTAGCCCGCGTGACGGCCTGCGCGACGGCCTGCGCGCCCTGAGCGAGGCGCGCGACAGCCTGCCTCGCGCGCGCGTCCACGCGGTGCCGCCGGAACGGATCTCCGCCACGGACTCCGTCACCGCCTGCCAGTACTGCTCGACCTGCGCATCGGTAGGTCGACCACCCGCGAACACGGCAGCGTCCGCCTCCTCGGCCAGCGTCGAGGCGCGCACGCTCGGATAGACCGAGATCAGGGCTCGGGCCGTCTCGCGGCGGGTGGCGTCCGCCGGTGCCGCTGTGCCGTGGTCGAGCGCGGTGTCGAGGACCTCGTCCCAGCCGCCGCTGATGCGTGCGACCGGGTCCTCATCGCGCTGTCGGCGTCGCCTGCGACGCTCCTTCGCTGCGATGACGAGGAGCGGCGGAAGGAGCAGGAGGAGCAGCGGGACCGCGATCGCCGCGGTGATCGCGACGACGCGCAGCACGTCCACACCCTCCTCGTCCGTCTCGAGGTTGGAGTCGACGTTCGGCTCCTCGTCGTCCTCGGTCGGCGGTACCACGGGGTCGGCCGGCGGTGGCGGCGGCTGGACGACCTGCGGCTGCGGTTCCTTCTCGATGGGGTCGTCGTTCTCCTGCGGAGTCTGCGACGTCGGCGGGGTCGGGAAGTACGGCACCCACCCGAAGCCCTCGTAGGCGACCTCGACCCAGGCCTGCATGTTGTCGCCGGTGAAGGTGATCTCGGCGTCGCCGGCCTGCTCCTCGGTCGGCACGAAGCCCATGACCACCCGGGCGGGCAGGCCCTGCTGGCTCACCATGAGCGCCATGGCGGACGCGTACTGCTCGGCGTCACCGACCATGACCGGGTCGCCGAGGAGCTGCGTGATGCGCGCGGCGCCGTGCCCGGAGTAGGACGGGTAGTCACCCGATGCCTCGATGCCGTGGCTGAAGAAGCCCGTGTCGTGCAGGTAGGACTCGATGGCGCGGGACACGAGCGCGGCGGTCGTCGCGTTCTGCCCGACCTCCGTGGCACGGCTGAGGACCACGTCGGGGACGCCGACGGGCTCGGGGAGGATCACGTCGGCGGGCGGCGCGGACCCGAGGTCCTCGTCGGTCGGTATCGCCGGGACCACGGCGTCGAGCGTGTAGCGCTGTCCCTCGTCGATGCCCTGCATGAGCACACCGGTGCCGGTCGCGTCGTTGAAGCGGAAGCTGCGGACCGCGTCGTCCGCGGAGCTGCCCGCGAACTCCACACCCGTCGTCTGGCCGACGGTGGGCATCCAGACGCCGTCGAGGCCGAGGTTCTCCACCTCGACCTGGACACGCTCGCCGTCGATCGTCGTCGGGATCTCGTCACCGACCTTGCGGAAGGAGCCCGAGCCGTCCGGCTCGCCGTCGCCGAGGACGTTCCACACGACGCCGTCGAAGCTGTCCATGGTGGCGAGGCGGACCACGCTGCCCTCCGGCAGCCCGCTCACCGTGAGCAGGTCGGTCTCCTTGAGGTCCTTCATGAACGTGCGGTAGGCGGACAGCGGGCTGGTGTGGTCCCGGGGGTCGAACGGCGGCACGATGACGGACCGCAGGACGAAGCGCGGCTGGTCCCCGGCCACCACGGGTGCGACGAGCACACCGCCGGCGATGGAGACGGCGGCCATGACCGCGAGGGTCGCGCGGCGCCGCGGCCGCCACTGTCCGACGCGCCATGCCGCCCAGACGAGGAGCACCACCGCGATGGTCGCGCCCACGACGGTCGCGAGCATCCGCTCGACGGTGCCGAGGAGGATCGACAGGACGAGGACGACCACCGGCACCGCAGCGACCGCCGCGATGCGCACCCCGTGGCGGCGGCCGGAGGCGAGGACGCCACCGGCCACGGTCCCGGCGAGCCCGAGGACGAACGGTGCGACGAGCACGTTGCCGGCTGTCCCGAGCGGGGGCTCGAGTGTGATGACCTGCTTCCACGAGGTCACGGCTCCTTCGCCGAGCGCGACGAGCGTGTCGAGGGTCGGCACGACGCCCGCCACGGTGGTCGACGGTGCGGCGAGGGCGCCGCCGAGCACGGCGTAGGCGACGAACACGGTGGCGATGGTCGTGATGACGGGCCACGAGCGCACGGCCGCGAGGATCGCGACGACGAGCCCGATGACGACGCCCCCGACGACGGCCGGCAGGGCGGCAGCCACACCGAAGACGGGGAGCAGAGGTGCGAGCGCGAGGAGCACGGCGACGGCGACCACGACGGCGTCGACGATCTTGTGCGACGTGGGGCGTGGTGGCGTGAGCAGGCGGACGGGCGGGCGTCGGACGGCGGAGGTGGCGGGGCGGGTCACGGTGGACCCGGAGGTGGTCGTCATGGCCCGACCAGCCGTCGCAGGAGGCGGGGCAGGTCGGCGATCTCGCCGAGCGACGCGACCGAGAGAGAGCCCTGGCTGCGCAGCCCCACCTCGGCTCCGGGCTCGCACGCGACGAAGATCGTGCGGACACCGGCCGGGATGTGGACGGCGCTGGCCCGGAGGGCGGCGTGGCTGGGGACGGACCCGGTGATCATGAGCGCCATCGAGGCGGTCGGCACCTTGCGGGCGACGGTGCGGGCGAGGTCCCAGGCGTCGTCGGCCCGCGGGGAGAGCTCGATGCCCGAGCAGTCGTCGAGGAGTCGGCGCGGGGACTGCGACCGCAGCTCGGCGGCACCGGCCAGGGCCGTGATCTCGAGGTCGTCGCGGATGACCTGGACGCCGATGGACGCGAACGTGCTCACGGCGAGCTCGAACTCCGCCTCGTTGGCATAGTCCGGTCGGTCCGTCGAGATCGCGAGCCCCGTGTGCGTGCGGCGGGTGTCCTCGAACTGGCGGACCATGAGCGTCCCGGTGCGGGCGCTCGTGCGCCAGTGGATGTTGCGCCGGTCGTCGCCCGGGATGTACTCGCGCAGGGCGTGGAACGACATGTCGTTGTCGGAGATGACGCGCGTGGCCTGTCCTTCGAGGTCGCGCAGGAGCCCGGCCCGGGTGCCGGCGAGCGACACGGTGAGCGGGTGCACGTAGAGCTCGATGGGCTCGGTCCACGCCATCTCTCGGCGTGCGAGGCCGAGGGGGTCGGCGCGCACGGACCGCACGGGGCCGACGACGACGACGGCGCGGTGCGCTGTCGGGATGGCGAAGAGCTCGTCGTGCACGGCGCCGGCGGCCATGCTCGGGAGTGCGAAGCCTGCGGCGCCCGTCCCGACGGGCAGCTCGATGTGGGCGGGCAGCAGCCTGCGGCGGCCCGCGTTGCGCACCTCGATGCGGCCCATCGCTCGTTCCCCGACGGTGACGGCGCGGTCGGCGAGGTCGAGGTCGACCGCGTAGTGGGAGCGCCCGACGGTCAGGAGGAGCGCGACGACGACGGTGATCCCGAGGATGCACCCGCCGACGACGAGCTCCGCCCACCCGTACCGGCGCCCGACGAGCACGGCGGCGACGGTGCACAGGAGGACCGCCCAGCCGAGGCCGGCGAGGATCCGCAGGGGCGCGCGGACGCGCCGGGCGGTGACGCGCAGGGCGTCGACCGTCCGGGCCGTCCGTCCCTGCGGGACCTCGTCCTGGGTCAGGCTCATGTCAGCCGACACGCTCCGACGGGGGTGTGATGGTCGAGAGGATCCGCTCGAGGACCTCCTCGGACGTGACGCCGGCGAACTCGGCCTCGACGTCGAGCATGAGGCGGTGCGCGAGGACGGAGACGGCGAGGTCCTTGATGTCGTCCGGGATGACGTACGGGCGACCCTGGGCCGCGGCCCACACCTTGGCGCAGCGCACGAGCGCGAGGCACCCGCGGACGCTGACGCCGAGGCGCGTCTCGGCGTCGTGGCGGGTCGCTTCGGCGAGGCGGGAGACGTAGTCGTTGATGGACGTGTCGACGTAGACGGTCGCGGCGAGCTCGGACATCTGGACGACCGCGGCGGAGGAGACGAGGTGCGTGAGGTTCGTCGTGCGGTCGCGCTCTGCCGCGCCCGCGAGGATCTGGAGCGTCGACGCGTGGTCGGGGTAGCCGAGCGACGTCTTGATGAGGAAGCGGTCCAGCTGCGCCTCGGGCAGACGGTAGGTGCCGGCCTGCTCGATGGGGTTCTGCGTCGCGATGACCATGAACGGGCGGCCGGCGGAGTGGGTCACGCCGTCGACGGTCACCCGCGACTCCTCCATGACCTCGAGGAGCGCGGACTGGGTCTTCGGCGAGGCGCGGTTGATCTCGTCGGCCAGGACGACGGAGGAGAAGATCGGGCCCTTGTGGAACTCGAAGACGCCGCTCTTCTGGTCGTAGATCGTCACACCGGTGACGTCCGACGGCAGGAGGTCGGGCGTGAACTGGATGCGGTTGTGCGTCCCGTCGATCGTCGCCGCGAGCGCGCGGGCGAGCATCGTCTTGCCGGTCCCCGGCGCGTCCTCGAGGAGGATGTGCCCCTCGGCGATCATCGCGGTGAACGCGAGGCGCACGACGTGCGTCTTGCCCAGGACGGCCTGGCCCACGTTGTCGACGAGCGCCGAGAACGTCTGCGCGAACCACGCGGACTGCTCGCCGGTCATCGGTTGCTGGGTCGTGGTGTTCGTCATGGGTGGGACTGCTTTCTGTCATCGACGTGCGTCTTGGGTGCCGCGGTGCTGGTGTTCTCGAGCATGACTGTCACGGGACGACGATCTCAGGGCTCGTCCCGGTCGCGCCGATGCCCTTGGAGCTCTCCGTCCAGACATCGACACGATAGGTGCCACCCTGAACCGTCCGGTCGGTCACGGATGTGGTGCCCGGGTTGACCGAGCCCTCGGCGCCCTCCGGCACGAAGTCCGTCCCGTCGAACCGGAAGACGCGATAGCGGTACCTCTGAAGGTCGCTCCCGTTGGTCGCAGGAACCGTCCAGCTGAAGCTCAACCGCTTCGCGGCGCTCGACGACACCGTGACCTGCGGGGCGGACGGCGCGGTGCGCGGCGGCGGGACCGCCGCCGCCGTGCCGGCCTGCGGGCTCTGACCCGCGCTGGTCACGGCGTAGACCTCGATCGACGCGCCGCTCTCCGGGACTCCCGACACGGTCACCGACGTACCGGTGGTCTCGGTCCACCCACCCCCCGTGCTCACCCGGTAGCGATAGGTGAAGGACGTACCACCGCCCGTCCCGGCGCTCGTCCACGAGAACTGGACGGTGTCGTAGGTTCCGGCGACCGGTGCCCCGGTGACTCCCGGCACGGCCGGGAGAGTGATCGGGGTCGCACTGCCCAGGACGGTCGCGGGCCCGCACGCACTCCGTGTGTTGCACGCGACGACCGAGTACGCCGGCGTCGGGGTGCCTCCTGGCAGACCCGTCACCCGGAATGAGGTGCCCGCCGGCGACGCGATGAGCGAACCGTTCGCGAACACCTCGTAGTGGTCGATCCCGACGAGCACGCCGCCGGTCTCCGCGGGTGCCGACCAGGAGAGGTCGACGGCACCGTCGCCGAAGTTGCGCGGCGCCACAGCGGCGATCCCGGGCGACCGCGGTGCACTCGGTGGAGCGTAGGTGGACGTGGGCTCGGACACGCCTCCGCTGCCGACCCCCGCCTTGTTCCGCGCGGTGACCGTGAAGGTGTACGACACACCGTTCTGCGCGGTGTCGAAGGCCCAGCTCGTCGTCGAGCCGTCGAGCTGCACGGGACCCGGAGCGCCGTCGCCGCTCGTCGTGAGGGTGTATCCCGCGATCGGGTCCCCGTTGGCGGCCGGGGGCGTCCAGGCGACGTTGATCCGACCGCTGTCGACACGGCTCGCCGTCACGGCTGGCGCACCCGGCACCCCCGCCGGCCGCATCGAGCCGGACCACGGGCCCCACGCACCACCCTCGGGAGGCGTCGCGCGGTTGTGCGCACGGACCCGCACCTGGTAGTCCGTGCCGTTGGTCAGGCCGGTGAACGCCACCGAGGTCCCGGACGTCGTCTGGGTCGAACGTCCGGAGGTGGGCATGGGGGAGATCTCGACCGTGTACTGCGTGATCGGGGTACCCACGTTGGCGGGCGCGGTCCAGCTCGCGGTGATCTGCCGGTCGCCGAACACGAGGACAGGTGCACCGGGAGCGTCGGGGACCGCGTCCGGGGTGGCCTTCGCGCTCGACGCGGACTCCTTCGACCAGCCGACGGCGTTCTGCGCCGCGACCGTGAACGTGTACTCCGTACCGTTCGTCAGACCGGTGATCGTGCACGTGGTGGTCGCGCACTGCGTCGTCTGCCCGCCCGGGGAGCGCGTGAGGCGATACCCGGTGATGGGTGCCCCGTTCGCGCTCGGCGCGTCCCACGAGAGCACGAGCGTCTGGTTCGACACCTCACCGACCCGTGGCGACGCGGGTGCCGCTGGGACGTCACGGACGTTGACCGTGACGCGCCCCTCGACCTCGCGCAGCGGGTCGCCCGTGACGTCACGCACGCGGTAGCGCACCACCATCGTGCCGACGAAGCCGTCCACCGGCCGGACGAGCACGCTCGAGCCGGACACCGCCGCGGTACCGGCCCCGACCGTCTCCACGGTCGCGCCCTGGAGCGCGAGCGGATCGCTCGGGAACGGGTTGAGGGCACCGGTCGCGAGGACGTCCACGCGACTCTCCTTGCCTGCCGCACCGTCGAGCGAGAAGTCCGAGACGCTCGCGAGAACACGCTTGCTCGCGACGACCTTGAAGTTCACCGTGACGTCCAGCGTGCCGGCGCGCCCGTACCCGAGCGTCAGCTGCGCCGCCCCGGTCGTCCCCCGCGGCACGTCCGCCGCAGCACTGACGCTGAGCTCCGTGCCGGTGAGGTTGACGGCGAAGCCCGGAGGTGGGGTGCTGGCCAGCCGGAACGTGTACGGCTGCTCCTCGTCGGCGCCTTCGGGACCTTCGGTGAACGCCAGGAGGTTCACGGCGCTCGCCGCGTCGCCCTGGGGGATCTCGAGGGTGCTCGGCGCGAAGGTCGGCGGGTAGTCGTCCTCGGTGAACACGGTGATCGGGAGCGTGAGCGTCGCGCGTCGACCCGTCGTGTCGCTGCTGGAGATTCCGTCCGTCACCTCGAAGGTGATCGAGGCCGGCCCGGCGTACCCGGCGGCCGACCGGTAGCGCAGCGTCGTGTCGTCCACGACGAGCTCCGTGCCGTCCGAGCGGGTGGCGCTCACCTTCTCCGAGTCGCCGATGCGCGCGGTCTTCGCCGTGCCCACCTGGACGAACTCGGCGATCGGGATGACGAGCTCGGCACCCGACGCGACGCGCAGCGAGCGCGCCTTCGGCCGGAGCACCGGCGGGAAGTCGCCCAGCGCCGGGACCGTGATGAACGCGTACGCGTGGACACCGCCGGCGTCGGAGTTCGTGTTCGTCAACAGGTACGGGACGGTCTGCGCCTCCTCGGAGAGCGTCACGAGGACCCTCCCGGAGGACACGACGCTCGCGACCGACGAGTGGCTGCTCGGGATGGACACCTCGAGGTCGCTCAGCGGCCCGGACGGGTTCTCCGCCACCTCGAAGACGTCGACCTCGATGCTCGTCTTGCCGACCACCTCGATGGGCGCGACACGGATGTCGCTCGCCACCGGGGGCAGGATCACCGCGTCGGCGACGACGCGGACCGTCAGCACGGCGCTCGCCTGTCCCCCGCGGTCGTTCGTCACGGTGTACGCGATCGTGATGTCGACCGGTTCCGCCGGCGCCTGGACGACGATGCGCCGACCCTCGGTCCGAGCGTCCACGCCGGGCGGGACGATGATGTCGGGCGACAGGGAGAGCTCGCCCCCGGACGGGTCGACGTCGTTGCGCACGACCCGCACCTCGACGAGCTCGCCCGGCTGGACGGTCACCTCGTCGTTGCGGGCGACGATGGGCAGCGGCTCGCTCGGTCGTGGGGCGATACCGACGCGGACGGTCGCGACCGCACGCTGCCCCACCCAGTCCTCGACCGCATAGGTGAACGTGTCCGTGCCCGACTCTCCCGGGAACGCCTCGTACTCGATCCAGCTCGCGCCGACCGCGACGATGCGGCCCTTCGTCGGCGGGGTGTCTCCCTGGCCGAGGAGGATGACGCCGTCGCCGTCGCCGTCGATCCCGGTGAGGGGGACGTTGATCCGGACCGTCTCGCCCGCGAAGGTGCGTGACGTGAGGTCCTTGGGGCGCGGCGGCGACTTCGTGGCCGCAGACGACGCGTGCACGGTGACCGTCAACCTCGCCGAACCCACGTTGAGTGCGGTGTCCCGGACGCTGAAGGTCGCGCTCGCAGTCATGGGCGTCGACGGTGCCTGGTAGCGGAGCTGGTTGCCCGAGACGAAGAGGAGGCCCTGTCCGTCGCCGAGGGGCTCGGCGAGCTCGGGGACGAGCTCCATCACGTCGCCGTCGGCGTCGTAGGCGTACTCCAGCGCCGGGATCGTCACGACCCCTCCGGTCCGGACGGACACCTCGATGTCCTGCACCACGGGCGCGTGCTGCTCGGCGGAGGGTGGGACGGGTTGGACGAGGATCTCCCCTCGCGTCTCGGCCACGCCGTTCGAGACGACGTAGCTGATCGTCTCGGGGGCCTCGAGGGCACGCAGCGAGGTGACCCTGACGAGCCGGTGCTCGAGGATCGCGATCTGCATCGCCGAGTCGGGCGACGCCGTCGCAGAGGTGAGGACGAGGACCCCGCCGTTCGGGTCGGTGTCGTTGGCGAGCGGGTCGACCGTCACCTCGCCGCCCGAGGGGAGCAGTGCGACGTCGCGCACGGCGATGGGCGGCAGCGGCGTGCCGGGCCACTCCCGGACGTCGATGCGTGCGAGGCCGATCGCCTGCTGCGGCGGGGCCGTGACGGTGAAGCTCACGTAGTACGTGCCGGTGTTCGCCGCGGAGAAGGTGAACGAGCCGTCGTCGAGCTTGGGCAGGATCGTCGTGCCGGCGACCTCGTCGACCGCCGCGAGCCGGGCGGGCTCGCGCGACGCGCTGCGCACGGACGCCAGGACGTCGACCTCGACGGGCGCGTCGACGTACGTCACGGCGTGGACCGGGTCGATGATCGGCGGCAACGAGCCGGCGGGGCGCACGTCGACGAACATCTCGCCGAGGACGCTGCTCATGCCGTCGGTCACGGTGAGCTGGACAACCTGTCGTCCGAGCTGGTCGCCGTCCGCGACGAAGGTGACCATGCCGTCCTGCCGGGCGCGCACGGAACCCGTGCCGTCGGTCGTCGCTCCGGCGAGGACGAGGTCGTCGCCGTCGGGGTCGGTGAAGTTCGCCAGGGCGTCGTACTCGATGAGCGCACCCTGCTCGACCTCGACGGCCCCGGTCCGGACCTGGACGGGGTCCTCGTTCGACGAGGCGTCCCGGACGGTCAGCTGGACCGTCGCGGTCGAGGGCGGGTTCTGGCCGCGGCCGTCGGTGATCGTGTATGTGAAGGAGACGGTGCCGGTCGCGTCCGGTCGCACGACGAGCTGCAGGTCCCGGCCACCGTAGATCGACTCGAGGTAGCCGAACGTCTCGGGGATCTGGTCGAACGCGCTGATCGCGATGATGCCGCACTCGCCGGCGGTGTCGTTGCCGAGGATCTGGAGGACGGACGTCCTGCCGGCACGCACGCCGATCGCGTCGTCCGCCGCGCCAGGCACCATCGACTGCTCGGTGCACTGGGTGAGGAGCTGCTGGGCGGTCTGGACGTCGTCGGAGGTGTCCTGCTGGTCCTCCGGCTCCTCCTCCTGCTCGATGTCCTGCCAGTTGGGCTCCTGGACCTTGGGCAGGTCGGTCGGCAGCCAGAGCCGGCCCTCGACGGTGTCGTTGACGACGACGACGGAGCGGTTGACGCGGAACACGAGGTTGCTCGTCGCGGTCATGGCCTCGAGGTCCTCGACCCGCGGCTCGTTGTCGCCGCACGACTCCACGTAGCTGCTCGACATCGACGCCCAGGCCGCGTAGTCGCAGCCGGCCACGCGGACCGGACGTGCGGGCGCGCCGACGCCACCGGGCTCCCGGACCTCGACGTCACCGCTCTCGAGGTCGATCTCGAGGAGCGACGTCGTCGTCGCGACGAGGACGGTGTCGTGCGTGTCGGACGTCTGCTGGAGCACCGGTCGCGCACCGTGCTCGCTCACGTCGAGCGACCACGACTCGGCGTAGACCGTGGTCCCGGAGATCATGACGAGATCGTCGCCGACCGCCGCGACGGCATCCGGGAGGACGCCGGCGGCGTCGGTGAGCGTCGCGACCTCGCCCTGGCCCTCGCCGTCGGCGGGGTCCACCCGGTGGACCGTGCCGTCCGTCGGGTCGACCGCGAGGACCGCTCCGTCACGCGTGACCGTCGCCTTCGCGCCCTCGCCGAGCTGGAGGTCGCCGTCGGTGGCTGCGTCGATGGTCTCGAGAGAGTCCGTGGGCCGGACCCACACGGAGCCGTCGAGACCGACGATCGACACGATGCCTGCTGCCATGTCGACCTGCGAGCCCAGCGGGATCTCGGCCTGGGTCGCGAGCGTCACGGACGCGGGGTCGACTACGGAGACCTTGCTCGGCTCGACGAGGATGACGTCCTGCGCGTCCTGGAAGACGTTGAACGTCGGGTCGGTGGCGATGAGGCCGCCGTTGAGCTCTTCGACCGTCGCGTTGTAGCGGCCGAGCTTGAGTCCCTGGGCGTTCGTCACCCAGACCGCGCCGTCGTTGAGCTCGACCTCGGCGATCTTCACCCCGGGGTTGATGATCGCGAGCACGGCGAGGACGGCCGGCACGGTCACACCCGCGACGACGGCCGGCTTCGGACGGCTGACGCGCCCCGTCCGGGAGGCGCGGGCGCTGCGCTTGAAGAGGCTCATTCGCTGCACCCCACGACGGGTGTGGTGGTCGCGCGGCCGTCGGACCGGACGATCGAGACCTCGATGCAGGCGTCCTCCTGGCCCTCCGGGACGTCGACGGTGACGAGCGGGCGCTGGATGCGCTCGACGGGCGACGTGCCGCCAGGGACGTCGATCCGCCAGAGGTACGCGTCGCCCTCCTGCTCGTCCGGGTTCGTCCACCGGAAGGTGGCGGTGCCGTCGCCCTGGGTGACTCCGACGAGGTCGGTGGGGGCCGGGACGACCGACCCGCCCACGAGGGTGGGCGTCGCCGTGGCGTCGTCGGTCTCCTGCGGGTCGGAGAGGGCGTCGCGCCCGACGGTCTGGTACGCGACGAGACCGAGCGCGAGCACGACGACGACGACGCTGGTCGCGGCCATGATCCGCCGACCGGTCGAGACCTTCGCCGGGCTGTCGTCGAGGGCACGATCGGTCGAGCGCCGGTAGTGCCGGGTGCGCTGCTCGCCGGGCTGCCGCGTGAACTGTGCAGCCCCGGGCGCCAGCGGGAAGCCGTTCCCGGTCTGTGCCTGCCCCGGGACGGTGCCGTACACCGGCGCGGGAGCCTCGCCGGGCGTCAGGCTCACCGTGCCGACGTGGAGCGCGTCCGGTCGCCCGGGAGCGACGACGCCGTACCCGTTGTCGGCCTGACGCGTGCCGTCCGAGGGATCCGGGTCGCCCGGGGCGACCGGCGAGATGGTCGTGATCGGTCGCATCCGCGTCGCCTGGTCGTCCAGCTCGTCGACCACGTGCGACATGCCGTCCGCGCCGCCGGTCGCCGTCCCGCCCGCGTAGGCGTCGATGCTCATGATCGGTCGCATGCGCGTCGCCTCGTCGGAGCCCGGGAGGCTCTCCTCGGCGTCGTAGCCGGTGTCGGGCGCCGAGAACGAGCCCGACGCACCGCTCGTGCCGTACGCGTCGGCGGTCGTCGCGCCGGCCGAGTCCGCGGACGTGCCGGCGACCACCTCGGCGAGATCGATGCTCGTCACGGGGAGCTGCATCGAGCGCTCGACCTGCTGGAGCGCGTGCGCGAGAGCGAGCGCGCTGCTGAAGCGGCGCTCGGGGCTCTTCGCCATCGAGCGTGCGAGCACGGCAGCGAGGCCTGGCGGCACGTCCTCGCGCTCGATCGGGGGCAGCGGGCTGCGCTCGATGCGGGAGAGGAGGTCCGCCGGGGTGTTGCTGCGGCCGAGCATCTCGAACGGCGACCGTCCGGCGACGAGCGTGTAGAGCGTCGCCCCGAGCGAGTACACGTCACCGCGGGCGTCACCGTCGGGGTGCTCGGCGAGCAGCTCGGGCGCCGACCACGGGATCGACATGCCGGTCGCCGACGTCGACGAGCCGAGGGTCGACGCGATGCCGAAGTCGGTGAGCGCAGGCCACCCGAAGTCGGTCGCGAGGATGTTCGCGGGCTTGATGTCGCGGTGGAGGATGCCGAGCCGGTGCGCGGCCTCGACGGCGGACGCGACCCGGATGCCGGTGCGCAGCACCTCGGCGACGGTGAAGCGCTCCGTCCGGTAGCGCGCGCCGAGGCTCGGGCGCGAGCAGTACTCCATGACGAGGAACGGGCGACCGTCGGCAGCGATGTCCGCCTGGTAGATCGTCACGATCGACGGGTGGTGCGAGAGCTGGGCCATGACGTTCGCCTCGGCGAAGAACGCCTCGCGCGCGTCCTGGTCGAGGGACCCGCCGAGCAGCACCTTGACCGCGACGGAGCGTCGTGGGAGCTCCTGGCGGTACTCGAACACGTCGGCGAAGCCGCCCATGCCGAGGAGACGGACGTACTCGTAGCCCGGGATCTTCGGGGGGATCGACGGCTGGCGGCGGGAGGTCACTCGTCACGCTCCAGCACGAACGTCACGCCGTCGCCGAGGTCGACGAGCGCACCCGGCAGGAGCGGGGTGGGCTCCCCCGAGCGCAGTCGTCGGGCGGGCTGCCCCGGGTCGGTCATGAGCATGCCGTTGGTCGAGTTGAGGTCGGTCACGAGGACGTCGTCGCCGTCGGCGCGCACCTGCGCGTGGGTGCGGGAGATGTCCTGGTTGGGGCTCGCGACCGTCACGAGGCGCGGGAGGTCGCGGGCGGCGACGCGGGAGACGACAGGTGCGCGGCCGATGAGGACGGCGCGGTCCAGCGGCACGACGAGGCCCGACGCCATCCGGATCTTGTGCACCTTCGGGACGGGCGGGACGGAGAAGGGGCCGGGCACGAAGTCCTGCTGCCAGCCGGGCATCTGCTTGCGGATCTCGACGAGGCTCGAGCTGAGGACCGTGTTGCCGTCCCAGTCCTCGTCGGACTCGCGCGGCGGGCGAGGGACCGCCGGCACGGCCGCGGTCGGCGCGGAGATCGCGTCCGTGGGCGCGGAGATCGTCGGGGCGGGAGCGGTCACGGGCGCGTGCCGCTCTCTGCGGGGCGCGACGGTGATCTCGGAGGTCATCGGGGCCGTGTACGGCTCGAGGGCGCGGCGCGGCGCGGGACCTGGAGGCGCGTCCACCGCGGCCTGGGCTCCGGACGCTGCGACGGCCTGGGCGTGGGCCAGGGCGGGTCGGGGCGCCGGACCGAGGTCGAGCCCGTCGCGCGTCGTCGTCTCGGCGACCTCCGACTCGTCGCGCTCGGGCGGTGCCGGCACCGGCGACGGGGCCGCCGCAGCCGGTCGCAGCGTCACCTCGACGCTCGACGCGCGGACCACCGCGGCCAGTGCCGACATGCGCACCGCACGGCCGCGTGGTGCGAGCTCAGCCGGGACGGCGACCGTGAGCGCGTCGGCGTCCGGCACGTTGATCTCCGCCCACGTCGCCACGTGGGTCGCGGTGTGCTCGGTCGTCCCCTCGGAGTCGGCGACGAGCAGGCGGACGTTCCCGCGCAGGAACCCGCGCACGTGGCCCTCGACGACGGACACGAGCGCGAAGGGCGGCAGGCCGACGAGCCCGCCACGAGCGAGCACGGTGAGACTGTGCGTGAGGTCCGGGCTCTCCCGGAGGGCGTCCCACACCTCGGCGATCTTCACCTCGCCCACGGACGCAGGCAGGAGTGCGACCGCGCCGTCGGTGATGACGGCGAACCAGTCGCCGGCGACATAGGTGGGGACGATCATGGCCGCACCGACCGTGGTCTCGGGTGCGTCACTCCGTGCGTCTGCTCGTCCCACTCGGCGAGCGGGTCGGTGGAGGGCTGCTCCTCGTCGTCGTCATAGCTGTGCGTGCGCTCGGCCGAGCTCAGGCCGTGCCAGATGGTCGCGACGTCGACGACGACCGCGGTCACGTTGTCGCGGCCGCCCGCCTCCACTGCGGCGTGCACGAGCGACTCCGCAGCCGCCTGCGGATCGCCGATCAACGTGAGCCCGACATGGATCTTGTCATCGTCCAGCTCATCGGTCAGTCCGTCGGAACATATGAGCAGTCTGTCCTGTGCGCCTGCCGGGATCATCCAGTAGTCGGGCTCCGGGGTGGAGTCCGTCTCGAGGGCGCGCGTGACCACGTGGCGCTCGGCATGGACGGAGGCGTCCTGCTCGTCGAGCTGGCCTGCGTCCATGAGCTCCTGCACGACCGAGTGGTCGACGGTCACCTGCTCGAGCTCGCCGCCGGAGACCCGGTAGACGCGGGAGTCTCCGATGTTGAACACGAGCCAGTACGCCGCGTCGTCGTGCATCGCGATGGCGGCGCCCGCGACGGTCGCCCCGCCGCTGCGGGTGCCGAGGACCTCGCGCAGGCGTGCCGCCGCGCGCGAGAAGCACTCGTGGATGTCCTCGATCGCGACGAACGGCCGACCGACGAGCAGCGAGAACTCCTCGACGACGAGCCGGCTCGCGACGTCGCCTGCGTCGTGCCCGCCCATCCCGTCGGCCACGAGGAAGATCGGCGGGTACGCCAGGAGCGCGTCCTCGTTGAGGGTCCGGACCCGGCCGGTGTCGGTGGCCGAGCCCCACATGGTGTGCATCTGGTGCCAGTCCCCTCAGCCGTGCTCACGGAAGTCGGGGACGAGGCTGAAGTCACCGAAGGTGACCACCGCACCGGGCGCGACGCGGATGGTCTGGCCGGCGGCGCAGAGGATCTGCTGACCGTCCGGGAGGGTGACGAGCGTGCCGTTCGTCGAGTGCCGGTCCGTGACGAACAGGCCCTTGGCGTCCATGCCGACGAGCAGGTGCGTCTTGGAGACCGACCGCGCAGGGTCCGGGAGCGCCACGAGGTCGGTGACGACCTCGTCGGGCTCCGGCTGGGGGTTGCGGCCCACGAGCGTCATGCCGCGCAGGGGGACGCTGCGCCCGTCAGAGAAGCGCAGCACGACAGGAGGGTTGCTCGACTGGTTCACCTGCGCCCCTCCCTTCCTTCTTGCGGCACGCTGCTCGGTGGTGGTCGCGACCGTCCGCCGTCCTGGTGCACGCGCCCACAGCCCTCGAGAGAGCGGTCGCGAGGGTGCTCGGGGCGCACGATGGTCACGGGAAGAATACCCCGTCCCCGGGTGAACCAGGCCTAGCCCGGCACTTCGTGCTGAGTCTGTGATCCGAGCCGTCGGGCGCGGATGGCACCGGCGGCCGATGCGCTCCTCCGGCCTCGCAGCGAGGAGCGACGTCGGCGGCTACACCGGGTCGACAGGAGGCCGATGGGGAAGACGGGCACCGACCCGGTTCACATAGTCTTCGCGCGCCTCTTCGAGGCTCTGGCGACCATTCGGTCCACCTCGCACGACATGAGCGTCGTGGTCGTCCTGACCGTCGTCCTCCCAGCCGCACTCGTCGCAGATCTCGTAACCACCGCGCTCGCCGAGGGTGGAGTGCCCGCAACAGGGACACGTGTACGGACCTCCTGCCGTCGGGGCGAAAACGTTCCGCTGCGCGAGGTACCTCTCGAACCACAACCGTCGCCGGTCCAACAGCTCCTCGTCGGACAGCGACGGATCATCGCCAGGTCCACGCACGACGGCGGGCTGCCCGACCTCGGTGCGCCGACGTCGCCAGAACCTGTGCATCCGGACATGATGGCGCACCCGGGGGCGGCAGGCCAGCATCCGCGACGCACCAGGAGCACAGCGCACGAGGGCGACGTGCCACCGGCCGGTTCGGTCGGCCCCGCACAGGTCAGGCGAGGACCGTCCTCGCGAAGCGCAGGTGCTCGGCATCCTGGAACGGACCGCCGTTCTCGTGTCCGTTATAGGGGTAGACGACCATGCTCTTGGTGCCGGCGTAGTGGTTGTAGGCCGCGTACACGGTCGACGGCGGGCAGATCGTGTCCATGAGCCCCACGGAGAAGAGTCCGGGGGTCGTCGCGCGGGCGGCGAGGTTCACGCCGTCGAAGTAGGACAACGTCTCGAAGGTCTGCTCGACGAGGTCGCGGTGGGTGTGGAAGTACTGCACGAGCTCGGCGTACGGGTGGGCGTCGGTGATCTCGCTCGCGCGCCGCACGTGGGAGAGGAACGGGACGTCGACGATCGCGCCGCGGAGCGCAGGCTCGCCCGAGAGCTCGGTGAGCGCGGCTGCGGCGAGGCTCGTCGCGCCGCCCTGGGAACCACCGCTCACCATGACGCGGCCGGGGTCGACCGCGGGGTGGCGACGGGCGGCACGGACCGCGCGCTGGGCGTCCGTGAAGAGCCGCCGGTAGAAGTACGTCTCCGGGTGACCGACGCCCTGCGTGAGGAAGCCGGCGGCGCTCGCGCCGGTCGACCCCGCGTCGCCGGTGTCACCGATCTGGTGGCCGCTCCCCTGGCCGCGGTTGTCCATGACGAGGTGCACACGGCCCGCCACCGCGTGCAGGACGTGCTCGTGACTCAGGCCCCGACCGCCGCCGTAGCCGATGTAGGACACGACCGCCGGCAACGGGCCGTCCGTGTGCGCCGGCCGGTGCAGCCACCCCTTGATGGGCTGGCCGCCGAAGCCTGTGAACGTCACGTCCTCGGTGACGACCTCGGTGAGCCCGGTCTCCACGGGCTCGAAGCGCACCTCCAGCGGGTGCTGGGACTCCTGCTCGGCGAGCGTGCGCAGCCAGAAGTCCTCGAGGTCGGCCGGTTCCTGCCGCTCCGGGAGATAGTCGACGAGCTGGGCGAGCGGAAGGTCGAACTGGGCCACGTCGGGTCCTCCGAGGGTCTGGGCGGGTTCGGGTGCGGGTGTGGGTGCGGGTGGGGGCAGGTCGGAGCAGGTCGGGCAGGACGCCGTCCGGTCAGAGCGGCCAGGTCTGCAGGCGACCGCACATGCCGAACCGGGGCTGACCCGCCCGGCGCTGCGCGCTCGCGACGGTCGCGTCCAGGAGGTGGCTGCCGTCACCCCTCGCGAGCGCGGCGAGATCGCTGTCGGTCACCTGCGTCTGGCGCAGGACGGTGCTCTCCCACCGCTCGCGCCACTGCGGCACGCGCGACTGGACGAGGCGCGCGGCCGACGCGTAGAGGTCGGCCATCGCCTCCTGCGCTCCGTGCGCCTCGACCCGCTCGCGCAGCGCGCCGAAGCCCTCGACCGCGAGGTCGCGGCGTGCCCGGGCCGCTGCGGCGACTGCGGCGGTACCGTGATCGCCGTCGTCGCCTGCGGCGTCCCCGGCGATCTCCGGCAGCCCGGGCAGCGAGGCCGCAGCAGAGTACCGCTCGGCGTCGTGCAGCACGTCGGGCGGGAACGTCATGACCGCGTCGCCCGCTTCCGGGAGGCCCGCGTTGGACATGACGACGAGGATCTCGAGGTCGCCGTCGTTGAGGAGGCGGTGGACGATCCCGGGCTCGAACCAGAGCAGCCCGCCCGGGACGAGCCGGTGCTCGTCGAAGCCGTCCGGGCCGAGGGTCTGGACCGAGCCCGACCCGCGCAGCACCACGTACCCCTCCGCCGAGGCGGTGTGCAGGTGCGGCGTCCCGCCGCCGACGAGGCCTTCGCCGTCCGTCGTCGGCCAGTCGTAGACCGTGAGCAGCGAGACCGACGTGCCGCCGGGGAACGGTGGCTGGGTCATCAGCCCTGCGCCGCCCGCTCCGCCTGCCGGGCCGGCGGCGTGAGGCGGGCGAGCTCGGCGCGGCCGAGCCCGGCGAGCTCCTCCCCGCGCGCGGGGTCGGCACCGCCGTCCGAGACGACGACGGCGTAGGAGAACGTCAGCGTCTCGCCCGGCGCGAACGAGATCTCCTCGCTGAAGAACGGCGCAGCGCACACGCACGCGAACCACTCGTTGCGCGCGAACCACTCCGGGTCCTTGCCGGGCGACGACGGGCCGCGGGGGTTGCTCGGCTCGTCGACCATGACGAGGGTCGACTGCCGTGCCGTCTCGTCGTGCGTGCCGGTGAAGCCCATCCACGGCGCACGGGAGCCGCGGATCTCCTCGCCCCCGGCGAAGTCGGGCGCGAGGATCGTGCCCCCGGTGAACGATCGGGGTCCGCGCCAGAAGAGCCCGCCGTAGCCGGCGTTCTCGCGACCGTTCGTCGTCGGGCTGCCGATGGGGAGGTCACCGTCCGAGACGTTCGTCAGGGCCGAGGTGAAGGTCAGCACCCACGAGCCGCCGTCGTCCGCGAGCGCGACGGAGAAGGAGCGCTCCTCCTCGACGACGCGCTCGCCGCCCTGCGTGACCCAGGTGAGCTCCTCGGTCACGCCGACGCGGTCCGAGTCCTCTGCGTCGCCCTGCGGGAGCTGCGTGAAGTCCTCGTGGACCATCGAGCCGTCGTTCTCGAGCTGGACGTAGCCCTCGCCCTCGACGAACGTGGGACCGCCCCAGAAGTTGTGGGGACCGACGTTCGGGAGCGACCAGGCGATGCCCTTGTGCCACACGTGGTCGTGCGGGCGGAAGAGGCTGACGAGATCGCCGCTCACCGTGCGGATCGGGTGGAAGTACGGTCGCGGCGACTCGAGCTGCACGTCGGTGGGGCGGTAGACGTAGCGGAGCAGCTCGGTGCCCTCGGCGAGGTGGACGGTGAGGGCTTCGCCGTCGTCGGCCAGGGTCAGGCGGGTCATGAGGTCTCCTCGGTGAGGTGCTGGGATGTGGGGACGGTCGTCGTCGCCCACGGGGCGCCGGTGCCCTGCATGGCGGTGGCGAAGGCGTGCTCTGCGCCGATCTCGCCGCGCCGGACCGGGGCCCCGGTGAACGCGGACGCGTAGAGGGCGGCGACGAGCTCCATCGTGCGACGCGCGTCCGTCGACGTGACCGGCGGCGGGTCGCCCGCGTCGAGCGCGTCGAGGATCGCGAGGACCTGCGAGCCGTGGCTCGACAGCGCCGCGTCCGGGTCGCTGACCCATCTCGCCGCGAGGTCGTCGTGGCCGGGCGCCGGGGTGAAGGTCCAGTCGTCGTCGGTGTACCCGTAGAGGTGGTCGAGCTCGACGGTCGCGTGCTCGGTGTCGAAGCGCAGCGCCGAGACCTGGCGCGGAGAGACCACGGAGTTGACGATGCTCGCGAGCGCCCCGTTCTCGAAGCGGACGAGGGCCATCGACACGTCCTCGGTGTCGGTGTCCCGTGCCTGCCGTCCGGCCATGGCCGTGACCTCGGCCCACGGGCCGAGCACGCTGAGGAGGAGGTCGAGCTGGTGGATGCCGTGGCCCATCGTGGGGCCGCCGCCCTCCGTCTCCCACCGGCCGCGCCACGGTGCCGCGAAGTACTCGGCGTCGCGGTACCAGAGGGTGTTGCACAGGGCGACGAGCGGTCGGCCGAGCGGGGCGGCCGGGTCGTCGAGGAGGGCGCGCAGGCGCTGCGCGCCGGACCCGAAGCGGTGCTGGAAGACGACCGAGACGTGCGCGCCGGTCTCCTCCTCGAGGGCGACGAGCTCGTCGAGCTCGGCGAGCGAGAGGGTCGGCGGCTTCTCGAGGAGGACGTCGACGCCGGCCCGGAGCACCTGGGCGGCGAGCATCGCGTGAGACTGCGGCGGGGTGCACACGTGCACGAGGTCGAGGTCGAGGCCGGGGGCTGTGGCGCCACCCGTCCCGCTCGGGCTCGCTGCGGCGAGCACCTCGGCGAGGTCCGTCGAGGCGCGGACGGTGTGGTCGGGCGTCGACCAGGTCGCCGCGAAGTCGGCGGCGCGCTGGGGGTCGACGTCGATCGCCCACTCGAGGCGGACACGGTCCCCCGCGTCGGCGAGCGCCTGGGCGTGCGCGTGGGCGATGCCGCCGGTGCCGACGATCGCGGCGCGGTACTGGCGTGGGCTCATGGGACGGGCTCCGGGTTCACGGGCGAGGACGAGCGGACGGCGAGCTCTGTGCGGACCTCGATGTCGACGCCGAGGCCGAGCTCGTCGACGACGACGGGCAGTCCGCTGAGCAGAGAGGCGTTGCCGGAGATCCCGACCGCGACGGCGCGGACGCCGTCGACGTAGCCGGCCGGGCGGCCGAGGGGGTCGAAGCGGGGGCCGTCGACCGGACCGCGGAAGACGTCCTGGAGGAGGATCGCGTCGCCGCCACCGTGGCCACCGATGCCGTCGGGGATCGGCACGCGGCGCGCCCGCTCCCAGTGCTTCTGGACGACGAGGGTGTCGCCGAACGGGCGGACGTCGTCCCCCTCCCAGGCGGCGGGGTTGGCGGACGGGTCGAGGATCGAGCGGCCGCGCTCGTCGAGCTCGATCGATCCCCGCTCGACGACCTCGAGCTCCGCGCGACCCTTCGTGCCGTTGACAGTGACGCGGTAGCCCTCCCAGGGGCCGTGCGCGGTGAGGGAGTACGTGAGGGTCGCGCCACGGCGGTAGTCGACGAGCACCGAGAGGTTGTCCTCGATGGTGATGCCGGGCGAGAAGACGTCCTGGTCCCGGATGTACCCGTCGTGGTGCTCGGCGTCGAGGTAGAGGGCCTCGAGGCGGTCGTCGGCCCGGAGGTCGAGGGACCACCGGTCGCCCTCGCGGCCCTCCCAGCCGCGTGTGCCGTCGGAGCTGCCCGTGCCGCGCGCGGGCCGCGGGGGCAGACCGGCGGCGGCGTCCTGCGCCGCCATCTCCTGCGCGACGACCGACGTGTCGCCGTAGACCTTGAGGCCGCCGCGCGCGTAGACCCGCTCGGGGGCGTCGGAGATCCACCAGTTGACGAGGTCGAAGTGGTGGCTCGACTTGTGGACGAGCAGCCCGCCCGAGAAGCGCTTCTCGCGGTGCCAGCGGCGGAAGTAGTCGGCGCCGTGGACCGTGTCGAGGACCCACTCGAAGTGCACGGAGGTCACCTCGCCGATCTCACCGCTCGCGATGACTCGCTTGAGCTCGCTGTTGCGCGGGGCGTACCGGTAGTTGAACGTCATGACGACGCTGTTGCCGGTCTCGGTGACCGCCTCGGCGATCGTGCGGCATCCCTCGGCGGTGGTCGTCAGCGGCTTCTCCACGACGACGTGCGCTCCGGCCCGCAGGACTCGGGCGACGAGGTCGGCGTGCAGGTGGTCCGGTGTGGTGATGATGACGGTGTCGACGCGTTCGGTCTCGATCATGCGCTCGAGGTCGTCCGGGCCGTAGGCCGGGATGCCGGTGACGCCCTTCTCGGCGGCCACCGCGTCGTACACGGCGACGCGCCCGGGGTTCGGCTCGCACCAGGCGACGAGCTCGGCGACGTCGGCGTGGTCACCGAGGATCGCGCCGACGTACATCGAGGCGCGGTGCCCGAGGCCCGCGACGGCGTAGCGGTGGCGCTCGACCCCCGGTGGCATGCCGTTCGGGGTGGTGGGCTGGCGGTCGGTCGGGGTGGTCACGATGGTGTGCTCCTGGCGCGTCTCGACGGTGAAAGCGGTAGGGCGCTCGTTCGGGATTCCGCATTGAATCGTTACAACCCTAGCGGACCGGCTCGGCCGACGCCAGCGAAACTCGTCCCCTCAAATCGTTTCGATCCAGCACGATCTCGTCTACCCTGATTCCATCCTCAGAACGCGCCCCACCTCTCACGATGGAGTATTACAACGATGCAGAACGACGCAGCGCAGACCGGCAACGACGCCGCCGCGGGCACCGACGCCCCGATCCAGGCGACCGTCACGCTCCACCCCGACTTCCAGGTCGGCCCCATCGACCGCCGCCTCTTCGGCTCCTTCGTCGAGCACCTCGGGCGCGCCGTCTACACCGGCATCTACGAGCCCGGCCACCCCACCTCCGACGACTTCGGCTTCCGCGGCGACGTCGCGAGCCTCACCCACGAGCTCGGCGTGAGCATGGTGCGCTACCCCGGCGGCAACTTCGTCTCCAACTACGTGTGGGAAGAGGGCGTCGGCCCCGTCGAGGACCGCAAGCCCTTCATCGACCTCGCCTGGCGCACCGTCGAGCCCAACACCGTCGGCACCGACGAGTTCCTCCAGTGGGCCGAGCGCGAGGGCATCGAGCCGATGATGGCCGTCAACCTCGGCACCCGCGGCGTCGCAGCCGCCGTCGGGCTCCTCGAGTACTGCAACGGCGTCGCCGGCAGCAAGTGGGCCGACATGCGGATCGCGAACGGCCGCGAAGAGCCGTACGGCGTCAAGCTCTGGTGCCTCGGCAACGAGATGGACGGCCCGTGGCAGATCGGCCACAAGGACGCCCACGAGTACGGCAAGCTCGCCGCCGAGGCCGGCAAGGCGATGAAGCTCACCGACCCGACCATCGAGCTCGTCGCCTGCGGCTCCTCCTCGATGTACATGGACACGTTCGGCGAGTGGGAGCGCACGGTGCTGTCCTACACGTATGACATCGTCGACCACATCTCCATGCACGCGTACTACGAGGAGAAGGACGGCGACCGCGCCAGCTTCCTCGGATCGGCCACCGCCATGGACCGGTTCATCGAGCGGGTCGTCGCGTCCGCCGACTCCATCGGCGCCCAGAAGCGCTCCGACAAGAAGATCACCATCTCCTTCGACGAGTGGAACGTCTGGTACCTCGAGACCCGCTTCCCGGGAGAGAAGAACCTCCCCCTGCAGCGCGACGCCCCGCGGATCATCGAGGACATCTACTCCGCTCTCGACGCCGTCGTCGTCGGCGACCTCATGATCACCCTGCTCAACCACACCGACCGCGTGCCCGTGGCCGCGCTCGCGCAGCTCGTCAACGTCATCGCCCCCATCATGACCGAGCCCGGCGGCGACGCCTGGCGCCAGACGACGTTCCACCCCTTCGCGAACACCGCCCGCCTCGCCCAGGGTTCCGTCCTGGACCTGCGCGTCGCCGCGCCCCAGACGACGACCAAGGCCCACGGCGACGTTCCCCTCGTCACCGCGGCGGCCACGTGGGACGAGTCCGGCGCGGCCGGCACGGCCGGCGCGCTCTCGCTGTTCCTCGTCAACCGCTCGACCGAGCCGGCCACGGTCACGATCAGCTGCTCGGGCCTCGACGTAGCCCTCGACGGTGGCCTCGAGCTCCTCGCCGACCACGTCGGCATGCGCGAGGGCAAGGAGGCCGCCGAGCAGGTCGGCACGGTCGACCGCGAGGCCCCGGCCAGCTCGGACGGCTCCGTCACGCTGACGCTCGCGCCCGAGTCGTGGAGCGCCTGGTACGGCACGGCGGCCCGCACGTCAGCCTGAGGGACCGGCCCACCCAGCGGGGGTGACAGGATCGCGCGCACCGGCTCATCACGCCGGTCCCAGGAGCCGGCCGAGCAGGAGCAGGTGGTCGGTCGTGGTGCGCGGCCCGCGGTGAGCTCGTCGGTTCAGCGTGGACGCCTGCTCGATGTCGTCCGACATCGAGCAGGCGTCTACCTCCTCCGGTCGGCCCGAAGATGGGCGCAGGAACGATGCTCAGGCCCGGCGTCAGGGAAAGCGTCGACGGAATGCGCGTCGTCGTCCCCCGTCAAGAGCTCGACGAGCGGCGATGCGGAGGCCTGCTCGGTCAGGCAGCAATGACACCGACCATCGCCTTGTGCGATATCCGAGCCACCCGCACGGAAATGGGATTCTCACTCGGATCTGCCGGGCACAAGCGTACAAATGGGAAATCACTGTTGACGAGGGCGTTCCGTCCCGGTACTAATGGGTGACTGACAACGTTGTCAGCGGTCCTTGCGACCACCCCTGGAGGAGCCTTCAATGACGAACGCAATTCTGGCGAGACGGAATTCTCTCGCGTCAGCACGGCCAGCAGGACCCTTCGAGCTGCGCAGCCTCACCGAAAGGACGACAGCTCCCGACAGTCTTCGATGAGCGCCCCGTGCGGCTCCAGCACGGCTTCATCTGCCGAGCGGCCAGATCCATCGACGACGCCGCCGAGCCGAGCTCGTCCTGGGCACACGCCCCCACGCAGCTCAGCGAGCACACAGCTGTGCCCTCCTCCACAAGAAGGTGCGAACTACCCATGCCCAGACCTCTCCGATCACGCCCGCGGCTCGTCGCCGCACTGCTCGCCGTCGTGCTCGCCCTCGGAGCACCGGGAGTCTCAGTTGCGAGCGCCGGCGCGGCGTCCGCCGGCGAGCCGAGCAGCTACCCCGAGTACCCCTATGCCCCCACGGATTACGACGAGCCGTTCCGCGGCCAGTTCCACTTCAGCTCTCAGAGCGGCTGGATGAACGACATCAACGCGCCGCTGTACTACGACGGCGAGTACCACATCTTCTACCAGCACAACCCGCACGGCCTCAGCTGGGACACCATGCACTGGGGTCACGCAGTAAGCACCGACCTCGTGCGGTGGACCCAGAAGCCGATCGCCCTCGAGCCGGGCGTCCATGACGCGACCCTGTTCTCCGGCGGCGGCTGGGTCGACCACGACAACGTGACCGGCCTGCAGGACGGCGCGCACGCGCCGATCCTGCTGTTCACCAACACCGACGGCGTCTCCATCGCCTACAGCACCGACGGTGGGGACCGATTCCAGATGTACGACGGCGGGGCGAAGGTCATCACGACGCCCTACGAGAGCCGGGACCCCAAGGTGTACTGGGACGCCGCCCGGAACCGGTGGGGCATGGTGTTCTGGGGCAACGAGAACGGCAACGTCGCGAAGTTCTACAGCTCGACGGACCTGCTGACCTGGTCTCCCCGCGGGGAGTATCGGGCCGACTGGCTCTACGAGTGCCCCGACCTCTTCGCGCTCCCCGTCGACGGGAACACCGGCACGATGAAGTGGGTCCTCAACGACGCGGCCGGCCGGTACGTGATCGGCACGCTCGACAGCAACGGTGTCTTCGTAGCCGATGCCGGTTGGGGGAGCCCTCAGCGGATGGACGAGGGACGTGGGGCTTTCGACGGGTCCGTCTACGCCGGGCTGACCTTCACGAACATGCCGACGGACCGGGTCGTGCAGATGTTCTGGCAGCCCGGCAACAAGGGTGCGACGTGGACCGGCAACGCCTCCTTCCCGGCGGAGCTGGGACTGCGAACCTTCCCCGAGGGCGTCCGCATCACCAGGCTGCCGGTCGAGGAGATCTCCACGCTGCGCAGCGGGACGCAGACGTGGGGCACCCGCACGATCACGCCGGACGGCTCCAGCGACCCGCTCGACGGCATCCGCGCGGACACCTACGAGCTGATCGCCGAGTGGGACCTGGACGGAGCGACGGCGCAGGAGGTCGGCTTCAGGCTGCACCAGCGCGCGGACGGGTCCAGCGACCGCACCATCGCCTACGACCTGGGTCGGCAGCAGATGGAGGGGAAGCCGCTCGCACCGATCGACAGCCGCATCACGATGCGGATCCTCGTGGACCGCGGTCAGGTCGAGGCCTTCGGCAACGACGGAAAGCTGTCCTACACGGAGAACGTCAACTTCAGCTCCGCGTCCGACAGCCTGGGCATCTCCGCCTATGCGCTGGGTGGTGACGCCACGCTGGTGTCGCTGACCTTCCACCGCCTCGGCACGGCGTGGACCCCGGCAGCAGGCGGCAGCGGTGAGATGCGGTGGAACGGGAGCACCAAGTGCATCGACCGGGACCCGTACGCAGCCGACGGGGCCGCGGTGCGCATCTGGGACTGCTGGGACGGTGGGAACCAGCAGTGGACCCACACCGCGAACGGATCGCTCAGAACGGGCGACGACGTCTGCCTGGACCAGCCGTTCGAGAACATCGCCAACGGGGCGAGGCTGCAGGTCTGGACCTGCAACGGCTCCGCCCAGCAGCGATGGACGCGCGTCGGCAACAGCTATCGCAACGCTTGGTCGGGCCGCTGCATAGACGTTCCGGAGGGCATCACCAGCAACGGCCACGGCCTGCAGGTGTGGGACTGCGTCGGCGGGCAGAACCAGACGTGGGGCTTCCCGACGTAGGGGGACGGGCGAGGGGCTCACGGTGTTCCGTCGACGGAGCACCGTGAGCCCTCGCCGTCGGCATACCCGTGCAGCTGACGCGCCCTAGGTCCGAGGTCCTGCGGATGTCGTCCGATGAATTACTACGGTGATCCATAGGAACAACGTGGAGGATCTCGTGGGAACACAGAGCACGCACCGTCAGGCCGCAGAGCTTCCGGAGGGGCGAGCCCGCGCGGGCCGCGAGATCGTCGTCGTGGGCGCAGGGATGGTGGCGCACAGGTTCGTCGAAGCTCTGTGCGACCGCGATCCCGACGGCGACTGGCACGTCACCGTCCTCGGCGACGAGGGCCGGCTCCCCTACGACCGCGTCGCGCTGACGAGCTTCTTCAGCGGCGTCTCGCTCGACGACCTCACGCTCGGCGGCGCCGACGGCGGACCGGCGATCGCGTCGGACCCGCGCATCACGGTCCTGCCCGACGCCCGCGCGACAGCCGTCCACCGCGACGCCCGCACGGTCACGAGCGCGCACGGGGTCCACCCCTACGACACGCTCGTCCTCGCGACGGGCTCGACCGCCGCCGTCCCTCCGTTCGAGGGCACCGACCTCCCCGGCGTCTTCGTCTACCGCACCCTCGACGACGTCGCGGCACTGCGCTCCTGGGTCGTAGACCGCACCGAGCACCTCGCCCGCACCGGTGACGACCGACCGCTGCGCGGCGCCGTCGTCGGCGGAGGGCTCCTCGGCCTCGAGGCCGCCGGTGCGCTCCGTGCGCTCGGCGCACAGAGCACAGTCGTCGAGTTCGCCGACCGGCTCATGGCCCTCCAGGTCGACGCGGGCGGCGGCGAGTCCCTGCGCCGCCTCATCGCCGGGCTCGGGATCGACGTCCGGACCAGCACCGCCACGAGCGCGCTCCTCACCGACGAGTCCGTGTTCGCGAACCCCGCCCACACGCAGGGCTCCCCCGTCTCGCGCATGCGGTTCGCGTCCGGCGAGGAGATCGACGTCGACGTCGTCGTCCTGGCGACCGGGATCCGCCCACGCGACGAGCTCGCGTGGGCCGCCGGCCTCGAGCGCGGCCCGCGCGGCGGCGTCGTCGTCGACAGCACGTGCCGCACGAGCGACCCCGACATCTGGGCGATCGGCGAGGTCGCCTGCATCGAGGGCGGGTGCGTCGGCCTCGTCGCACCGGGCAACGCGATGGCCGAGATCGTCGTCGACCAGCTCCTCGGCGGCGACTCCCAGTACGCAGGGACGGACCTGTCGACGAAGCTCAAGCTCCTCGGCGTCGACGTCGCCAGCTTCGGCGACGCGTTCGCCACCACGCCCGGCGCCCTCGAGGTCGTCTACGCCGACCCGATCGGCGGCACGTACAAGAAGCTCGTCATGTCCGACGACGCCAAGGTCCTCCTCGGCGGCATCCTCGTCGGCGACGCGTCCTCCTACGCCTCGCTCCGCCCCATGGTCGGTCGTGAGCTCGGCGCCGACCCGGCCGCGTACCTCGTCCCCGAGGGCGCCGGCGGCGGTGCCCCGAGCACCGACCTCCCGGACGACGTCGTCGTCTGCTCGTGCAACAACGTCACCGCCGGCACCGTGCGCCAGGCCGTCGCGGACGGCGCGGCGAGCATGGGCGAGGTGAAGAAGTGCACCAAGGCAGGAGCGACCTGCGGCTCGTGCATCCCGCTCGTCTCGAAGATCATCGACGTCGAGCTCCGCCGCTCGGGCGTCACCGTGTCCAAAGCCCTCTGCGAGCACTTCGCGATGAGCCGCTCCCAGCTCTTCGACGCCGTGCGCGTCACCGGCCTGCGGACGTTCTCCGAGATCATCGCCCGGCACGGCGTCACCGTGCCGCTCTCGCCCGACGACACGTCACGCGGCTGCATCATCTGCAAGCCCGTCGTCGCGTCGATCCTCTCCTCGCTCGACCTCGGTCACGTCCTCGACGAGGACCAGGGCCACCTGCAGGACACGAACGACCACCTCATGGCCAACATGCAGAAGGACGGCTCCTACTCCGTCATCCCGCGCGTGCCCGGCGGCGAGATCACGCCCGAGAAGCTGCTGACGATCGCCGAGGTCGCCCGAGACTACGGCCTCTACACCCGCATCACCGGCGGGCAGCGGATCGCGATGTTCGGTGCCCGCATCGAACAGCTCCCCGACATCTGGCGCCGGCTCGTCGACGCCGGCTTCGAGTCCGGCCAGGCGTACGGCAAGTCGCTCCGAACCGTGAAGTCCTGCGTCGGGTCCACGTGGTGCCGCTTCGGCGTCCAGGACTCCGCTGCCCTCGCCGTCAAGCTCGAGATGCGCTACCGCGGCGTCCGCTCCCCGCACAAGTTCAAGGTGGGCGTCTCCGGCTGCGCCCGCGAGTGCGCCGAGGCACGCGGCAAGGACATCGGCGTCATCGCGACGCTCAAGGGCTGGAACCTCTATGTCGGCGGCAACGGCGGCTTCGTCCCCCGCCACGCGGACCTCCTCGCGGAGGACCTCAGCGAGGCCGAGCTCTACCAGGCCATCGACCGCTTCCTCATGTACTACATCCGCACCGCGGAGCGTCTCCAGCGCACCGCGAGCTGGGTGCAGGAGGTCGACGGCGGCCTCGACGGCGTCAAGCAGGTCATCTTCGAGGACTCGCTCGGGATCTGCTCCGACCTCGACACCGCCATGGAGACACACGTCGAGCGCTACGAGGACGAGTGGGCCGCCACCCTCGAGGACCCGGACAAGCTCGCCCGCTTCGTGTCCTTCGTCAACGCGCCGAAAGAGGCCGACCCCGACCTCGCCTACATCCCGGTTCGCGGGCAGGTCCGCCCGGCGGCCCAGGACGAGCGCGACTCCGAGACCATCGCACGCACCCCGCTAGGAGCACGGTCATGACGACAGCCACCTCAGTGTGCACCCTGGCGGACCTGCCGCTCGAACGGGGTGTCCCCGCCCTCGTCGACGGGGTCCAGGTCGCACTCTTCCGGCTCTCGCCCACCGAGGTGGTCGCGGTCCAGCACCGCGACCCGTACACCGGGGCGAACGTGCTCGCCCGTGGCCTCATCGGGTCGCGTGCCGTCGGCGGTGCCGGACCGCAGGTGACCCTCTCGTCGCCGCTGCACAAGCAGGTGTGGGACGTCCGGACGGGCGAGTGCCTCGACGCCGGTGGCAAGGACCTCCTCGACCTGTACACGTGGCCGGTCGAGGTCCGCGACGGATCGGTCTACGTAGCTCCTCGCTGACGCCCCGGTCACCGAGGCTCCTCCCCTCCCTCCCTACCC